>CAZTPK010000082.1:1421-7359 GCA_964614765.1 uncultured Gammaproteobacteria bacterium | reverse complement strand
CGGCTCCTGCGGGCCGCGTGCTACGGCCTGCTGCTGGCCTGGCTCGCGCCCGGCGCGCACGCCGTCACGGTCTGCAGCGTCGGCATCGGCGGCACTGGCATTCAGCAGGATACCGGCACCGGCGGCACCGGCATCGAAGGTACCGGCACGGGCGGGACCGGCGTCAGTGCCGACGTGGGCGTCGGCGGCACCGGGATCGGTCGGGACACGGGCACGGGCGGAACCGGCCTCCAGGCCGACGTCGGCATCGGCGGCACCGGCATCGTCGGCGTGATCACCGGTTTCGGCAGCATCTGCGTCAACGGCATCGAGGTGGAATACGACCGCGCCACGCCGGTGCTCGAGAACGGATCCCCCGGCCAGGCCAGCGATTTGAAGGTCGGCCAGGTGGTCGAGGTGCTTGCCGCCGGCGGCGGCGAACGGGTCTTCGCCCGCCACATACACGTGCAGGATGCCCTGCGCGGACCGGTCACGCGCGTGGATCGCGCGACGCGGCGGCTGGAGATCATGCATCGGCCCGTGCGCTGGGAGGCCGGGACCATCGCCGGCGAGCGCGGCCGCTCGCCGCTCGCGCTGGATCAGGTGCGGCCGGGCGATTTCCTGCGCGTGAGCGGATTCCACACCCCCGCGGGTGAGATCGTCGCCAGCCGGATCGATGCCGCCGCGCCGGGACCGGTGCGGGCGGTCGGTCCGGTCAGCGAGGTGCGCAACCGGCAGATTCGGATGCAGGAGCTGCCGGTGGATCTCGGCCAGGCGGTGCGACTGTCGCCGCGCCAGGAGGTGATCGTGACCGGCCGCTGGCAGGGCGAGCGCATCGTGGATGCGCGCGTGGAGGAGCGTCCGAGCGTGCCGTTCGGCGGCCGGGCGGAGAGGGTGAGTCTGCAGGGCGCGCTGGGCGAGCGCCTCGCGGACGGCAGCTTCCGCTTCGGAAGCTCGCGCCTGACCGTCGGTACGGAGACGGACGTGCAGGGTCGCGGTCGCGACCAGTTGCGCACCGGCGATATCGTTCAGATCGACGGGCGCTTGTCCCGCGACAATTCGTTGCGCGCCGAGCGCGTGCTGGCCGGCGAGCGCCTGCCACGCCCCGATCGCTCGCGCCGCGAGGAAGGAGAAGACGGACTGCATCCGGAGCAGGACGCGGGCGGCGCCGGGGAATCCGCCGAGAAGTCGGGCGGCGACCGCGACGGCGGCCCGGACGCGGGCGCCGAGCGCGACGAGGACGCGGGTGAGGGCGACGGCGAGCGGGATCGTTCCGAAGCGGAGAGGCCGGAACAGGACGGCGGCGACCGTGGGGAGGAGGGCGCACGCGACGGCATGGAGAAGATCGAGCGCATCGAGATCGAGAAGCCGGAGACGATCGAAAAGATCGAGAAGATCGAGCGGGAACGCCCCGAGAAGGTCGAGAAGATGGAACGGCCCGAGAAGATCGAAAAGGTCGAGAAGATCGAAATAGAACGCGTCGAGAAGGTGGAACGGCCGGAGCACAGCGACCGCGATCGCTGAGCGGCGCCCCGCATCGGGCACCACGGAGGTGCTGCCGCCTTAGAACGGCGAATAGAATCCGTAGATGATCGAAAGCCCGCCCACGAGCTCCGGACTGCCATTGGTGAAGCCGGTGCCCAGCGTCCCGGTCAGGGACAATCCATCGCTGGAACGCCAGTTGAGGTAGCCCGTCAGGTCCCAGGCGTCCTCGGAGAACTCGGAGGAAGCCTGCGTGTAGTCCACCGAGATCCCCGACAGCCACACCCTAGTAAGCCGGTATTCCGCGCCGAAGGATCCGAGGAGGATGTCATTCAGCTCCAGCCCGGTGCTGTCCCCGTCACCAGGCTCGATGTCGCCCTTGAAGGTGTAGCCGACGCCGCCCAACAGGGCGAACTTCCCGATCGGCTCGTAGAGGTCGACGCGCAGGGTGTAATCGTAGGCGCCGGTGCCGAGGCCGTCGTCCTCATCGGCCGTGGGAAACTTGATCTTCGCGCCCACGTCGACATAGGGCATGCCAGGGGCGAAAGGATCGAAGCCGTAGGAGACGGCGAACGTCACGTCGCCGGGACCGGAGACCGTCTCGCGCGTAGCCGTCTGCGTCCCGGGCGTGTTGACGACGGTGCGTGTCGTCACGCTGCAATCGTCGCTTTCGCTCTCGTTCTCCGTCTCGTCGTCGTCCCCGTCATCGTCGCCCTCCAGCTCGTCGGACGAGCGCTGGCAGTCGCCGCTTGCCTCGTCGACGACGACGCGCTCGCCGCCGCTGCTGACGACATTGCCCGGACCCGTCGAAACGATGTAGGGCACCTTCAGCTTGAACCGCCAGTTGGCGTACGAATAGCCCACGGAGAAAGGGACATACCAGTCGTTGGTGTCGCCGAGCGAGCTGCCATAGTCGCCGCTGCTGTATTCGAATCCGGCGCCGACGGTTATCCAGCCCGGTTCCCGCGCCAGGTTGCGCTCGATCTCATCGGCGTGGCCGCCTGCCGTCAAGATCACCGCGACTGCCGTCGCCAGCGCTTTGTCACCGCGTCTCATCGCTTCCCCGGACGGACCCGCTCTGGTTCTCCACGGCGCGCAGTATATCGGGGCAAAACCGTCGCGTTAAGTACGATGCTGTCCGCTGCGGACGGGAAGACTCACTCCGCGCCGCACGGAAGGTGCGGCATGTGTGTGCGCGCGTCGCCCTGCCCTGATCTCGCAGTCCTCGCAGCGATCGATGTGACGGTGCGCCGCAGGACATGGACCGGCAGGTCTCCTCTCCCGCCGGGTCTTGCGGAAGCTTTGCGTCTTGCAGAGCTTCCTTAAGACTTCCCTAACCTTGGAGCAGGTCCGGTTTGACGTGGGGATTTTTCCCACCTATCATCTACTCCAATGTCGAGTCCGCCTTTTCCCGAACCGAGGTGGGCCCAATGCGGCGAAAGGGCGGCCTCGGCGACCTCGACAGGACGGTGACTGCCCGCCCTGGGCGGGATTCCAAGCGCAGAAGATATCAAGGGGTACTGAAATGAAACTTAGTCGACTGAAGCAACTCGCCGTTGTCCTCTCGTTCGCCGCGGCCGGCGCCCTGCTGCCACAGGCTGCGCTGGCGGGGCATGAGCACGGTGCCTGCATGGATCGCGACGACGACAACGATCGCATCCTGGATTCCAGGGACTACGACGACGACAACGACGGCATCCCGGACTCGCGGGACTACGACGACGACCGCGACGGCCGGCAGGATTCCAGGGACTACGACGATGACAACGACGGCCTCGCGGACTCGAGGGACTACGAGGACAACGACGGCGACAACGATGGCAAGCCGGATTTTCGCGACACGGACGACGACAACGACAGGATCCTCGACGTCAAGGACACCGACGACGACAACGACCGCATAGCGGACTCGAAGGACTGCTCCGACAACGACGACGACAACGACGGCATCACCGATTACAGCGACCGGGACGATGACAACGACAAGGTCGCCGACACCGGTGACATCGACGACGACAACGACGGTTACTCCGACGTGCAGGAGGCGATGAACGACCTGGACGACGACGACGACGGCGTCACGGACTCCAGGGATCTCGACGACGACAACGACGGCGTCGCAGACTCCAAGGACCTCGACGACGACAACGACGGCATCCCCGACGCCAGCGACGGCGACGACGACAACGACGGCATCCCCGACGCCAGCGACAGCGACGACGACAACGACGGCGTCAGCGACGATCGTGACGGCGTTGCCGACCGCTCAGACCGGGATGGTGACGGCATCGTCGATGCCAGCGACAAGGACGAGGACAACGATGGCGTGAGCGACGACAGCGACAACGACAAGGACGACGACGGTGTCGACGACTCGAGCGACAGCGACGACGACAACGATGGCCAGGATGACAGCTCCGACAGCGGCCAGAGCTAGCGGGGCTCCCGGGCGATAAGCCACGTGGCTACACTCGGCCGGGGACTCGGCAGATGCCCCCCTGGGAAGGGGGTAAGTCTCTGCACCGAGCCCCGGCCGACGTGAAGTTGTACTCATTCGACGCCGGGGCCCGGCCAAGAGGTCCCGGCGGTCCCGTTCAGGAGGGGCGCAGCTCGAACACCGGCCGCTCCGGATGGCCGAGGCGATAGACGTAGTGCTCGTCCTCGATCCGATACAACGGTTGCGTCGCGATCATGGTCTCGTAGATGAAGCGCCCGCATATTTCATAGACGGGGCGCGGCGAGGTTTCGGGGCGGAAGACATGGGCGCCGCGGATCTCGTACTCTCGTGCGCCGCCCTCCAGGCTGCACAGTTTCATGCCGTCGTAGCGGTTTTTGTTCATGCGTTCCCCCCTATGGCCCGGATCGGATGAGGCGGGTCGTACGATTTCTGGCTGATTGGCACCGGCTTGTTCCGGCAGTCGCGAGGGCCTGCTCCCCTTGCCCTCGCGGCCAATTCTAACGGCGGCTCGGTGCGCATGGGTAGCAATAAGATTCATCCGCGAATGTCCATTGCGCAACCCTACGCTTTTGAACAGGTTGCCGCGCGTACTTACGGCAACGTTGCCGATGCAGCGCTGATCCTCTTGAAATGCCGCTGGCGGCATGCCCGGAGGCAATATGCTGCGCCCGGCCGGTTGCTCGCGGCCGACGAGCGGCCACGCCCCGCCTGCGGGGCTGATCCGGATCGGTTTCACTTCGCGACAGTCGCCGGAAGGTCATGATTCACGGGCCATGCTGCCTGAATTGAAGGGCGCGGGATCTGGCGCGGAGGTTTCCCCGAGTTCCGCCGCATAGCCAACGCGACGTGATGCGCTGCCGCGCGAGTACCGCCGCCTGAATCGCATGGACGCAGGCATGGGCACGGCGGTGACCGTGCAGGCGATGGTGTACGGCAACGGCGGGAGTGCCTCTGGCTCCGGCGTGGGATTCACCCGCAATCCGGCCACGGGCGAGAGGCAGCTTTACGTGGATTTTCTGCTCAATGCGCAGGGGGAGGACGTCGTCTCCGGCCGCCGCAGCATCGACGCCGGCATGGACGTCGATACGCTCCTGCCAGCTGCCGCGGCGGAACTGCGGCAGTTCGCGCAGATCCTCGAGCGGCATTTCAGGGATCTGCAGGACTTCGAGTTCACCATCGAAGACGGGCGGGTCTATCTGCTGCAGACGCGATCCGGTCAACGCACGCCATGGGCCGCGTTGCACGTGGCCGTGGACCTCGTGCGCGAGGGACTCATCGACGTGGATACGGCGTTGCGGCGTCTCGACGGTTACGACATCGAGGCCATCTCGCGCTCACGCCTCGTGGTCGCCGACGGCCAGACCCTGCTGGCGCGCGCCACCTCGGCCGGCGTCGGGGCAGCGGTCGGTCCCATCGCGCTGGACGTCGAGGCGGCGCGGAGATCCGTGGCGCAGGGGCGGCCGCCGGTGCTCCTGCGTGAGGAGATCTCCACCGACGACATCGCCGCGCTGGCGCTGTGCGCCGGCGTGCTCACGGCGGCGGGAGGCAGGACGTCGCATGCGGCGGTGGTGGCGCGCCAGCTTGGCAAGGTGTGCCTGGTCGGATGTCGCACGCTGCGGATCGATCTCGCGCGCCGGTGCGCCGCCTTTGGCGAGATTTCGCTGACGGAAGGCGACGTGATCTCCCTGGATGGCGATGGCGGCCGCGTCTTCCGCGGCGCGGTGGGCTTTGAAACGGAGTTGCCCGTGGAAGCTCTCGCGGAGATAAGCCGTTGGCGTTTCACGCGTTGAGGCCCCGCCTGTCCGTCGATTGAACGCACCCGGGCGTCCGGTCGGCCTTGGCTGGTACACAACTTGCTCGTAGGGGCGACACAATCCCACTGCCGGACGCGACGTGTTACCGGAGACCACCCACCTGACGACGGCCGACAGCACGCGCGGCGCGGAGCCTCTCCGCGCGCCACGCGCGATCTCCCTCGCCGACGCGCCGGAGCGCGCGCGCCAGGACCAGGATCTCCTG
>CAZTPK010000082.1:0-1411 GCA_964614765.1 uncultured Gammaproteobacteria bacterium | reverse complement strand
CCGGCCGTTGCGTGCGGCCGGACTGGTACATTACTTGCTGCTGTTGGCAGGAATCCCTCCTGCTGCCGGGCGCGACGTGCTACCCGAGATCACCCAACTGACGACGGCCGACAATACGCGCGGCACGGAACCTGTCCGCGGACCGCGCACGCTGTCGCTTGCCGACGCCCCGGAGCGCGCGCGCCAGGACCAGGATCTCCTGCACAAGCTTTCGCAGCAGGTGCCGGGCGTCATCTACCAGTTCCGGCTGTATCCCGACGGGCGCTCCTGTTTCCCTTACGCCAGCGAGGCCATACGCGAGATCTACGAGGTCACGCCGGAGCAGGTGCGCGAGGATGCCTCGGCGGTCTACGCGCTGCTGCACCCGGAGGACTACGCCGGCGTGGTCGCCTCGATACAGGAATCCGCATCCAGACTGACACCCTGGCGGTACGACTATCGGGTCATTCTACCGAGGCAGGGCACACGCTGGCGCCGTGGCGACGCGCGCCCCGAGCGGCTCGATGACAGCAGCGTGCTGTGGCATGGCTTCATCACCGACATAACGGATCAGAAGAAGGTCGAGCAGGAGCTGCGCGACAGCCAGATGCGTTACCGCCTGGTTCTCGAGGCGACGCACGATCACATGTGGGTATGGGACATCGCCACGGACGCAATGCAGTGGCCCCGAAGCGCCAAAGACTCCTCGGCTCTCGGCGCCGCGGAGCTCGATAGCCATGCCGCGTTTCGCCGTCGCGTTCATCCCGACGATCGCGCCAGTTACGATGCATCCATCGAGGCGGCCCTCGTAGGCGGCGAGGACGGCTGGGAGTGTGAGTTCCGGCTGCGCCGCGCCGACGGCACGTACGACTGGGTGCACGGCCGCGGCCGCGTGGTGCGCGACGAGCAGGGCAGGGCGGCCCAGATGATCGGCGCCACCGTGGACATCACCGGCCGCAAGAATACCGAGGAGGCGTTGCGCGAGCGCGAGCAGCGCTGGCTGCTGGCGCTGGAGGGATCCAACACCGGGGCCTGGGACTGGGACGTCCCGAGCGCAACGGTGATCTATGCCCGGCGCTGGAAGCACATCCTCGGCTACGAGGAGGACGAGGTCGGCAACACCCTGGAGGACTGGGAGCGGCTGGTGCATCCAGACGACCTGGATGCCGCGCGGCGCGCCGTCGAGGCGATTGCCAGCGGTCGGACCAGCGAGTATCAGACCGAACACCGCCTGCTCTGCAAGGACGGAAGCTGGAAATGGACCGCGGATCGCGGCACCACTATCGAGCGGCTGCCGGACGGCAGGCCCAAGCGCGTCGTCGGCGCCCTCATCGACATCTCCGATCGCAAACAGGCCGAGGCCGACCGCGCGAAGTTGCAGTCGCAACTCATGCAGGCGCAGAAGATGGAGGCGATTGGACAGCTGACCGGC
>CAZTPK010000081.1:0-7366 GCA_964614765.1 uncultured Gammaproteobacteria bacterium | reverse complement strand
GTATGGAATCGGCGGTCATCACGGTCATGCGCCTCCCGCCGGCCAGGGTTCCGACCCAGGCCGGATGGCCTGTCGACTAGTGAGACTTCGCCGCCTGCTCGGCCGCCTCGGCGTGCTTGCGCTGCAACTCCTGCGCGTAGAGCGATTCGAAGTTCACGGGCGCCAGCAGCAATTGCGGAAACCCGGCCTTGGCAACCACGTCCGCGACGACCTCGCGGGCGAACGGGAAGAGCACGTTCGGACAGGCGGTCGCCAGGATGGCCGGCATGACCTCCTCCGGGAATCCCGAGATGTTGAATATCCCGGCCTGCTGCACCTCGCACAAGAAGGCGACCTTGTCCGCCGACTTCACGGTCACGGTAACCGCCAGTACGGTCTCGTACATGTCGTTGCCAAGGCTGCTCGCCTTATTACCGAGTTCGATCTCTACGGCCGGCTTCCACTCCTCTCGAAAGACGCCCGGCGTGCCTGGCGCTTCGTAGGAAAGGTCCTTGAGATAAACCTTTTGAATGGCGAGCTGGCCGGTACGCTGCTTGCCTTCGGTGCTGCCGGTTGCTTCCGTCATCGTTGGTCTCTTTCACTAGCACTGGGGATTCGTCGCCCGCCGCGTTCAATCGCGGGCGACGGGGGAGTTCTCCTGACGCCACGCCGCCATGCCGCCGCGCAGCGAGTAAAGGCGGCCGAAGCCGTTTTTCTTCAGCAACGAACCCGCGCGGCCGGACACCATACCGGTGCTGCAGTACAGAAGCAACGGCCTCTCACGGGCCGCCTCCAGCTCCCGCAAGCGCTCCCGAATCGTCGCCTCTGGAATGTTGATCGCCCCGACGATATGACCCGCCTGGAAATCCTTGGGGTCGCGAACGTCCACGACTGCGGCCCCGTCCCTGTTCATCAGCTGAACCGCCTGCTGCGGGGAAACCTCCTTCACGGCCCGGCCAATACCGCCCGCAAGATCGTTCACCAGCAGCAGCACGACGAGCGCGAGCGCGGTGAACAGCATCCAGTGATTTGTGACAAATTCTCCAAATTGTTCCATGGGTTAGCTCATGCGTCGCGGGGTCTGAATCGGGATTCATGATACACTTTTATTTTTTCCGGGCGTATTGGACGGAGCGTACTCGACACCGATGACACCCCCGCACCAGCCGCTGCTGCTCATCATCCTCGACGGATGGGGCTACAGCGACAACACCCAGTACAACGCCATCCACAACGCCAACAAGCCCGTGTGGGACCGGCTCTGGGAAAATTGCCCGCACATGCTCATCAGCGCCTCCGGCGTCGACGTCGGACTGCCCGACCAGCAGATGGGCAACTCCGAAGTCGGCCACATGCACCTGGGGGCCGGCCGCGTCATCGATCAGGAGCTCACACGCATCGGCAAGGCCATCGAGGACGGCCATTTCTTCCATAACGAGACCCTGCTCTCCGCCTTCGGCAAGGCGGCAGCCGAGGACAAGGCCGTGCACATACTCGGCCTGCTCTCCCCGGGCGGCGTGCACAGCCATGAGGACCACGTCCTGGCCCTCATGGAGATGGCGGCGCGAACGGGCGTCAGGCGCGTGTACGTGCACGCGTTCCTCGACGGCCGCGACACCCCGCCCAGAAGCGCCGCCAATTCCATCCAGCGGGTGATGATGAAGTTCACCGAGCTGGGGCGTTGCGGGCGCATCGCCAGCATCATAGGGCGGTACTTCGCGATGGACCGCAACAAGCACTGGGGGCGCACGGAGGCTGCTTACAATCTCATCGTTGATGGTCTGGCGATGTACGAGGCCGCCGATCCCCTCATCGCCCTGGATCAGGCCTACCGCCGCGATGAGACCGACGAATTCATACGATCCACCGCCATCATCCCGCGCGATCAACAGCGCGTCCGGGTCGAGGACGGCGACGTGATCGTGTTCGCGAATTTCCGCGCCGATCGGGCCCGCCAACTGACGCAGGCCTTCATCGAGCCATTCTTCACCGGCTTCAAGCGCGCCCGCGTGCCGGCGCTGCAGAGTTTCATCACGATGACCAGCTACAGCGACGACTTCCAGGTTCCGGTTGTCTATCCGCCGTCGCGCATCACGAACTCCTTCGGCGAATACATCGCCAACCTCGGCATCCGCCAGCTGCGCATAGCCGAAACGGAGAAATACGCGCACGTCACGTTCTTCTTCAACGGCGGCGACGAGCGGGTATTCCAGGGTGAGGATCGGATACTGATCCCGTCGCCGCACGTCGCGACCTACGATCAGAAGCCGGAGATGAGCGCCATAGAGGTCACCGATGAGCTGATCAAGGCTATCGAAAGCCGCCGCTATGGCGCCATCATCTGCAATTTCGCGAATGCCGACATGGTGGGCCACACTGGCGTCTTCGAGGCGGCGGTGAAAGCGGTCGAGACCCTGGACCGATGCCTGGGCCGCATCGAGACGGCCGCCCGGGCGGCGGGGATGGAGATCCTCATTACCGCCGACCACGGCAACGCCGAGAAGATGCGGGAGGTCTCCACGAAAAAGGTCCTCGGACAGACCTACACCGCCCATACCAGCAATCCGGTGCCACTGGTGTATATTGGCCGCGACGCGACGATGGCGAACGAGGGGACCTTGAGCGATATCGCCCCGACCATGCTCAGCATCATGGGACTTGCGATTCCGGCGGAGATGACCGGGCGTCCCCTGGTCATGCTGAGATCAGCGACGGCGACAGAACCGGCCGAAGCCGGCCAGGAGCCCAAGCGGGCCTCCGCCTAGGCCGTGCCACTGCGCCTGCGCCACGCCGCCCCCCTGCTAGTGCTGTTGTGCCTCGCCCGTCCCGCCCTGCCGCAGGAGAACGCCGAGCGGGCCGAGCTGGAAGACCTGCGGTCCCGCATCAGGGATACCGTCAACGAGAAGAAACGTCTCAAGGTCGACGCCACCGCAGCGCTTAACGACCTGAGGAAGCAGGAACTCGAACTTGCGGCGGCCAGCGAACAGCTCGCATCCCTGCGAGCGAGGATCAAGGACCGCCAGACGCGGCTGCAACAGCTCATCGCCGAGGGTGAGCGCAACAGCGCCGCCTTGGACAGCGAGCGCACGTATCTGGCTCGCATCGTCCGCTCCCACTACGCGGCCGGGCGGGAGGAGGGCATCCGGCTAATCCTCGGCCAAGACGATCCCGCGCGGTTGAGCCGCGTCCTCGCCTACCACGAGTACTTCGTCCGCACCCGGCTTCAGCGCGTTGCCGCCTCGGCGAGCAAGCTCAGGAATACGGCACTCATCGCCGAAAATACCCGCCTGGAGACGGAGAAGCTGCTGTCCCTGGAATCGGAGCAGGCCGGAATGATCGCAGAGATCGAGCGGCTGCGGGCCGAACGCCGGCAGACCCTCGCCGCCCTGCAGGAGCGGATCTCGGAGAGCGACGACACGCTGAACTCCCTCAGGGCATCGAAGCGCGAGCTCGAGAAGTTGCTCTACAGCCTGCCGGCGGAATCAGGTCCCGCCACGGTCCCCTCCGGGGCACAGCCCGCGTTGAACGGCCTGCGGGGGAAACTGCCCTGGCCAACCGCCGGCAAGGTGGTTAACAACTTCACGGCGGCCGATGCGGAGGCTTCCGGACTACACCATCACGGCGTGTACATAGAGGCTGCCGCCGGTTCCCCGGTGCGCGCGATCAGCGCCGGGCGGGTACGGTTTGCCGACTGGTTCCAGGGCTTCGGGCTGCTGGTGATCGTCGATCACGGCGAGGGCTACCTGAGTCTCTACGGCCACAACCAGTCCCTCGGGACCCAGGCCGGAGCCACCGTCCTGGCGGGGCAGCAGATCGCCCGCGTCGGCGACAGCGGCGGGCAGCGGGCCAGCGGCCTGTATTTCGGCATACGCCACAACGGTGAACCCGTGGACCCCGCAAAATGGTGCCGCTAGGCGGTCGCGTTGTTGCCTGCCATTCGTGCCCCGCTTATGCTTCGTAGCCGCGCCTTGCCGGAGCCCTAGTGCGCGGAGGGGCGAACGACAACACGTCGCGACGAGCCGCCCGTCGCCGCAGGGAGCATGCGACCGACGCATCCAGCATGCCGCGCCGCCTAGCCGAACCAAGAGTTGTAGTGTCCTCAAACAACATCGCGCCAACGCGACGGAGTTCCGATTCATGAAACTCATCCTGCGTAATGTTCTCCTGGTCACCACCGGCATGCTCGCCTGCATGCCGCAGTTGGCGCTTGCCCAGGAAAATCCCGGAACCCAGACCGCGGCGACGGCCACCGCGCCGGCGCCGTCGGCGGCCTCGGACCTGCCCCTGGAGGACCTGCGCGTGTTCACCGAGGTGTTCGCCAAGGTGAAAAGCGACTACGTCGAGGATGTCGGGGACAAGACCCTGCTGGAAAATTCGATCAAGGGAATGATCAACGGGCTGGATCCGCATTCGGCGTATCTCGACCCGGAAGAGTACAAGACCCTGCAGGAAGGCACGACCGGCGAGTTCGGCGGCCTGGGAATCGAGGTCGGCATCGAAGATGGATTCGTAAAGGTCATCGCGCCGATCGACGACACGCCCGCCCAGAAGGCCGGCGTCGAGGCCGGCGACATCATCGTCAAGATCGACGAGACGCCGACCAAGGGTATGTCGCTCAACGATGCCGTCGAGAAGATGCGCGGCCGCCCGGGTTCTTCCATCAAGCTGACGATAATGCGACAAGGCAGGGACCAGCCCCTGGAGTTCAACATCGTTCGCGACACCATCAAGGTCGACAGCGTCAAGGAGCGCACCTTGGACGCGGGCTTTGGCTACCTGCGCATCTCGCACTTCCAGCAGCACACCGGTGAGGATCTCGTCCGATCGGTCGGCAAGCTGCAAAAGGACAACGCCAACAAGCTCAAGGGACTCGTGCTGGACCTGCGCAACAACCCCGGCGGCGTGCTCAACGCCGCGGTCGAGGTTTGCGACGCCTTCATGGAGAAGGGCAAGATCGTCTACACGGAGGGTCGCGTGAAGGATTCGCAGCTGGAGTTCTCCGCCAAGGCGGGCGACCTCCTCAATGGCGCCCCGATAGTGGTGCTCGTGAACGGCGGGTCTGCCTCGGCATCGGAGATCGTCGCCGGCGCGCTGCAGGACAGCCAGCGCGCCGTGATCATGGGCAGCCAGACTTTCGGGAAGGGATCAGTTCAGACCATACTGCCGATGAACAACGGCGCGGCATTGAAGATCACCACCGCCCGCTACTACACTCCCAGCGGCCGATCGATCCAGGCCCAGGGCATCACCCCTGACATCACCCTGCGCCACGTCAGGATAGCCGCCGTCGACGAGGATGTTTCCGCGGGCGTCCGCGAGAGCGACCTCAGCCGCCACCTCAGCAACGACAAGCCGCAGGATGGCGGCAAATCGCCCGGACCAATGATGGAAAGCGAAAGGCCCGGGGAGTCCTCGCCGCAGGACAGCGACTACGAGCTGCACGAGGCCCTGAATATGCTGAAGGGCATGGTCCTTCTGCAGGAACGCAGCGCAAAGTAACCGCGGATGAAGCGCTCCTCCACGCCGCTGTCCCAGCTCGCCCGGGTAGTGGCATGGACGAGCCTGTTCCTCGGATCGGGCGCGGCTGCGGCGGAGGGCCGCACGGATGCGTTGCCGGCGATAGCCATCATCGTCGACGACCTGGGGTACAGCCGGCATGACGGACTCCGGGCGCTCGCGCTTCCTGGCCCGATCGCCTATTCGGTGCTCCCGCACACTCCCGCCGCTCGCATGCTTGCCGAGAAGGCCCACGAACGCGGCAAGGATGTGCTGCTGCATCTGCCGATGGAACCGTTGGACGGCAATCGCGGGCTGGGCGAGGGCGCGATCATGAACAGGATGACGCGCGAAGAGGTGTTGCGGACGGTCATCGACAACCTCGCCAGCGTGCCGCACGCGATAGGGGTCAACAATCACATGGGAAGTCTGCTCACCGCACAGCCGCAACCCATGCAGTGGGTGATGGAGGCGCTACGTGAGCAGGGACGGCTCATCTACGTCGACAGCCGAACCACCACCCGCACCGTCGCGAGACTCGCGGCGGAGGAGCAACGGCTCCCGTTTCTCAGCCGGGACGTCTTCCTCGACAACGAGCGCGGGACGGACTACGTGTGGCGACAGTTCGACGAGCTCGTCCGGCGCGCCCATCGGGACGGCCACGCGCTCGCCATCGGCCACCCTCGTCAGGACACGCTGAGCGTGCTGGAGGAGGCCCTGCCCCGGCTCGGAAGCCAGGGAGTCAGGCTCGTGCGCCTGCACGATCTGCTCACCCTAAAACAACGGAGTCACGCTTCATGGCAACTGTCCTCGTCCCACTAGCCCAGGGCTGCGAAGAGCTGGAAGCGGTCACTATCGTCGACCTGCTGCGGCGCGCCGGCATTACCGTCGTGACCGCCGGACTCGACGAGAAGCCGGTCAAGGCCAGCCGCGGCGTCGTGCTGATCCCGGACACCACGCTCGCGGCGGCGCTCGATCACCAATACGACATGGTCGTGCTCCCCGGCGGACTGCCGGGTGCGGATCACCTCAACTCAGACATGCGCATCCGCGAGATCCTCAAGAAAACCAATGATGCGAGACGCCCGGTAGCGGCCATCTGCGCCGCGCCGAAGGTGTTCGCCAGCATGGGCATGCTCATCGGCCGGCGCGCGACCGCCTATCCCGGGGTGCTGGACAACATGAACGTTCCGGGAATGCGCATTACCGGTGATCCGGTCACCGTGGATGGCGGCATCATCACCTCCCGTGGTCCGGGCACGGCCATGGACTTCGCGTTGACGCTGATAGAACAGCTCGTGGGGGTGGACAAGCGCGCCGAGGTCGAACGCGGTCTTGCGCGGACGACCTGCGAGGAGATGCAGGCCATGGCGCGATCCGCCGCGGCGGCGACGTAACCATGGGCACGAATCGGAGACCGAACGAGGCCGGCGCGGAGCACGTACATGGACCGGGTTGCGAGCACGGTCACCATGACCACCATCATGGAGACCAGCCCGTTCGAAACGCGCTGCGGAACGTCGGTCGCAACGATCCCTGTCCCTGCGGAAGCGGCAAGAAATTCAAGAAGTGCCACGGCGCGGCGTGAGCGCAAAAGGCCCGCGCCCGTCGCGCTCGATCGGTCGTCAATCGTCCCTGACCAGCGCCACCGCCAGCCCCACCGCCAGCGCGGCCAGGATCCATACCGGCCACGGCAGTCCCCAGAACGTCTGCAGCGACTTGCCGCTCATGGCGACAAGAACGGCCGCGCTGACGACGAATGCGGCTGCCAGTACCGCCAGCGAGGTGCGCCGTCCGGATCGCCGCACCTCGGCCTTCAACTCGTCGATCTGGTCGCCGTGCACAATCACCTTCAGTTGACCGGTCTTCGCGCGCTCGAGGATGTCGAAGG
>CAZTPK010000080.1:0-7381 GCA_964614765.1 uncultured Gammaproteobacteria bacterium | reverse complement strand
GCGCCCGACAGACGTGAGCAGCAGGCCATGAACCACAGGTCTTTCGGCAGGAGAAGGCTCATGACATCCAGGTACGCAGGAATTGCCGCCGGTGCACTCATCGCGCTCTGCGCCAGCTTGCCCGCCGCCGCGGTGACTTACGAGATCATTTATGTTCCGGTGACGATCGTGGTCAACGGTAAACCGGTCGTGATACGGCGACCGGTCGTCAGACCCGTAGCGTCCCCGAGCGCGGGACTCCTGCCTGGACTGCCCGCGGTGAGCGATGCAGCCTGGGACGAGACGGCGGTGCGCAAGGTGCTGCAGATCTTCGCCTATGGCGGCCTCGCCAGGGACTCCCAGATCACGGCCTGGGCGAACATGAATCCTGCTGACGCGATCAAGCAGATGCTGACTCTCGGGACCACGAACAACCTGCTGTCGCCATCGGAAGGCACGACTTTCGGCGACGGCACGCTCACGGGCGTGAGCGCCTTTCTCTCGGGCCCCTCCAGCCCGATTCCCGACACCGATTACCGCGCTGAGTTCGAAATGGATGCCTACAACGGCGCAAACTTCACATGGATCTACGCGGCGACCCTGCGCGGCCTGAACCCGTTCCGCCAGAAGATGGGCCTGTTCGAGACCAACTACCACCTGGCGGTGCACCGGCGCAACCTCAGCAGCGAGCAGCTCTTCGCCTACTACGATCGCGTCATGGGCGCGCTGGCTGCTTCCTCCACGAACGGGTACGAAACAGTGATGACAACGGCCGCCCTGTCCGCGGCGGTCGCCCGTCAGTACGGCCATGACAGCGCACGGTTCAATCGATCGACGGGCGAGTGCTACTGTAACGAGGACTTCGCCCGCGAGTATCACCAGCTCTTCTTCGGAATACTCGCCCTCAACGAGACCGATTACCACGAGAACGTCACGATCAAGAACACCGCCAAGGCGCTGACGGACATGAATCTTCACCATCCCGGCTTCACGCCCAGCACGGACCCGGAACCGTGGGCGGGACAGGAGGTGCAGTACCAGTCCGACCAGCATCCCGCCGGCACGCTCGACATCCTGCACAATGCCAATACCGGCACCAACGCGCAGCAGCGATTCCTCAACCAGGCGGCCGCGCAAATCAATCACCCGGAAAGCCTGGACACCCTGCCGGTGATGATCGTCGAGGTGCTGGCGGACGACAATCTGTCGGACACGAAAAAGGCGGCGCTGCGCCAGGCGTGGCGATCGATGGCGCGCAAGGACGTGCTCCTGTTCCTGCAGGCCTACGCCATCTCCACGCTGTTCCATGATCCGGCACGGGTCAAGTATCTCAACAGCTTCGACCGGCACCTGAACATCACCAACAAGACGGCTCTGAGCAACAACGAGCAGTACGCCGAATGGCCCCGCACCCGCTGGCTGAACGATTTCGATCAGCAGCGGCCGTTCGAACCGATGCACGAGGTCTTCGGCGGCCAGACCGGCGAGGAGACATCCAAGAGCGCCTATCTGTTCCAGTCCAACTACGACAACGCCACGGAGAACGGCGGCAGGAACACCGGCTACACCCTGACGCGGCACGGCCTGACCTTGACGCGCAACTGGGCTACCGTCGTACCGGCCACCAACGGCACCTATCCGGTGCGCTCGGTCGCCGAGTGGCTGTGGCAGCGTTACGTGTCCGACGGCGGCAAGAACCTCGGGCCGCTGGAGCGCGCTCATCTCTACGCCCTGCTGGCCACCGGCAACGATCTCGCCTACGCATACGCGCCGTCCGATCCTGATCGAGTCATCACGGCCGCTGATCTGACGACCGACGCGGCACTGAGCGCGGCCGTCAACGGTTACGGTACCGTGCTGATGAATCTCAACAGCGGCGTCACCGCGGACCGAACAGAGGCAAACAGGCGAGTGGGGCAGGCCATCAACTTCATACTCGCCACACCGTTCATGCTTGCGCAGGAGGGTCGATAATCATGAAACGCCGGAACGATACCATCGCAAGCCTGACCTCGCGCCGGGACTTTCTCAAGCGCAGCCTCGCCCTCGGGCTCATTGCCGGAACCGGCACGCTGTTCGACAGCCGGTCCGTGTTCGCAGCCGGCAACCAGAATGTGACCCAACGCGTACTGGCCAACATCTTCCTCGGCGGCGGACCCGATCTGCGGCATGCTTTCGTACCGCCGTTCAGCACCGTCACCACCAGCGTCGGCTACGCATACTGGAAGAACAAGGCCACGTCGCACTCGATCGCCAACGACAACACCTCGCTCAACAACCGCTGGACCAACGACTTCTTCCCGGTGAGCTCGGGCAGCACCCAGTTCGGTATACTGAAGAGGTGCGGCTGGCTGAAATCGATGTGGGACCAGGGCAATGTCGCTTTCGTGTGCAACGTCTTCGGATCCGACTCCCGCGATCACGACCAGGCCACCACCGTCATGGAGCTGGGCGACACCACCGCCCCGAAATCCGCCTTCGGTTCCGGATGGGGCGGACGGCTCGCCTACGCGGCTCGCGGCAACGCCCTGGCGATATCCGGGTATCCGCGCGCCTTCAGCTTTGGACCCGATCCGGCTGCACCCGGTGACCTGAGGAAGGCCAGCGACCAGAACGTCATCATCGCCAGCAACATGCGCGACTACGGCCTGTACGATGCGCCTCGCGGTGTCGGAAGCGTCAGCCGCAATGAGCGCGTGGCGCGAGCTCTGCGCAGCTACTATGCCGGCAAGCGTGCAACGGTGCCCGACAGCTCGCCGTTTGCCCGTTTCTTCGAGACGGAGGAGAAACTGCGCAGCTTCGGCGATCAGATCGAGGCACGCCTTGCCGGCTTCCCGCCGCCCGCGGATCTGCAAGCCTGGATCGAGAACTCGCCCTACGGTTGGTACCTAGGCATGCAACTGCGCAACCTCCACGATGCGCTGGCCTGCAGCGACATCGTCAACCTGCGCGTGGCCTCCATGGAATTCAATGGCTGGGACAGCCACGACAACCAGCGCAACGAGATCGAGGACAAGCTAGAGGCGCTTTTCGGCGACGGCCAGGGCCTCGACCTGCTGTACCGGAATCTCTCGCCGAGCGCGCAGCAGAACCTCGTGATCGTCCTCGACGGCGAGTTTGGGCGCCAGATCCGCTCCAACGGCGGCAATGGAACGGACCACGGCGAGGGCAATTACATCATCCTGATCGGCAACTCGGTCAATGGCGGCGTGTACGGAACAATGTTCCCGCAGCGGGAGGTCGACATCCTCGCGCAGCCCAACCGCTACTACAATCCGGACATCCAGGGCCTGACCGCGATCGACCACGTCTTCGGCCGCGCCTGTGACTGGGTGAGCGCCGGATCCAAGAGCGCGGTATTCCCGCAGTTCGCCAGCAAGCCGATCGAGGCCGGCCTGAACCTCACCGGCCTGCTCGCGTAGCAGTCCCCGCCTGCGCCCGGCCGCAGTACGTGCGGCCGGGCGCGAAATCGCTATTGAAGGCTGGCGCGGCGACCCTGCGGGAGGAAACTGGCGCGCCTGAAACCGAGCTTCTCGGCCTCCTGCACCGTGCGCGCATAGCACTCGCCGCGCCGCGGCTCCACGCGCACGTCGTCATACTGATCATCGAATGGCAGATGGTACAGCCGCTCGCGCGTGCGTTCGTCGATGCGGCACTTGATGACGGGGAAGTTCACGTTGAGCCTGAAATTCTCCTTCACCTCCACCTTCAGTCTCGCAGCCGCCTCGCGCGCCAGGTCGCTGAGACGGGTGTTGGTGATGAAGCGCGGCACGATCTTGGGCGGGAACAGCTTGTCCTCCCCGAGCCGAATGCTGAGCATCTGCACGGTGCCGTAGAGATTGAGGATGTGCCGCTCGTGTATCAGCTTGTCCAACGCCCAACAGCGCGCGTGCACGACGTGTATGACGTCGTCCTTGCAGCAGATGAGATCCTGCGACAGCCCTTTCACGCCCGCAGCGACGGGCTGATAACGCACTTCCCAGCCCTCCCGCTCGTACAGATACCCGATGTAGCGGTCGTACAGCATCCCTATCGCCGCCGGCGTCAGACCCTGGCGCATGAAGCGGTCGAGAGCAAGCTGGTCGCGCTCGACGCTCGAAAGCTGGCGATACTCGTCGCTGCTGAGCAGCCTCAGCACCGGGTCCTGGGCCTCCCGCGCGTGCGGCAGGAGCGGAACCGCCTCGTCGAGGATGGTGTTCTCGTAATCTTCGAGGAACGGAAAGTATTCCTTGTAACTCGCCAGCTGGTATTCGAGGTATTTCAGTCTGTCCTTGAGCATCCTGCGCTCGGCCTGCACGCGTGCCAGCTCCACGTCACCGGACTGCACGTCCCGGCGACGGCCCCGCAATTGGACTGCGACTACGTCATCCATGGCCCTGTCGGCCTCGGCAATCAGGCGAGTGAGCCAGCGGCGCCCGTTGACGTAGCCTTCCTGGAAAGACTGCCGCGTCTGCTCGAGCAGGCGCTCGCGGGCCTTCAACTCGAGCGCAAGCAGGTCGAATTCGCGGCGGAAGGCCGCCTCCTGCCTGGCCAGGGCCTCACGCGTGCGGCGGTTTTCGTCACTCTCCTTCACCTCCACGGCCTTGCCGCGCACCCACGCGTAGACTCCCACGCAGAGCAGCGCGAAGAACGCGATGGCTAGGTATCCCCACGGGTACATGGCCGTATCCCTACTCCCTTCTCGCGATCAGTGTACCGAAGTCGCCCGGGCGCAAGAACGACCTTGCGCGACTCGAGTGTGTCGAAGGTCACAGGTGGCGCGGAGGCGCCGCGCCATGCGTCGTGTTCGCGTGCAACGCCGGGTTCATACCTGCGCGAGCGCCTGGTCCAGCGTCTGCGCGCCAGTCACCTGCATGCCTTCGATACGTTCCCGCGGCACGTTCGCCTTCGGAACGATCGCATGGCGATAGCCGTGCTTGGCCGCCTCGCGCAGCCGCTCCGGCCCGCCGGGCACCGGCCGGATCTCGCCGGCCAGACCGACCTCCCCGAAGACGATCAGATCCGCGGGCAGCGGCTTGCCCCGCAGACTGGACAGCACGGCCAGCAGCACGGCGAGATCGGCGCCGGTCTCCGAGACGCGCACGCCGCCGACGACGTTGACGAAGACGTCCTGATCGTAGGTCACGACGCCGGCGTGGCGGTGCGCGATAGCCAGCAGCATCGCCAGCCGGTTGCCGTCCAGGCCGATGGTCACGCGCCGCGGGTTGGCCAGCTTGGTTTCATCGACCAGCGCCTGCACCTCCACCAGCAGCGGACGCGTGCCTTCGCGCGTGACCATCACCACGCTGCCCGGGGACTGCTGCTCATGCCGCGAGAGGAAGATGGCGGAGGGGTTGCTCACCTCCCGCAGCCCCTTGTCCACCATCGCGAAGACGCCCAGCTCGTTGACCGCGCCGTAGCGGTTCTTCACCGCGCGAACGACCCGGTAGCGCCCGCCGCTGTCGCCCTCGAAATAGAGCACCGTGTCGACCATGTGCTCGAGCACGCGCGGACCGGCCAGCGCGCCCTCCTTGGTGACGTGGCCGACGAGGTAGATGGAAGTGCCGCTCTGCTTCGCGAACCGCACCAGCTGCGCCGCGGTCTCGCGCACCTGGCTGACGCTGCCGGGGGCGGAGGTGATCACGTCCGTGTACATCGTCTGGATGGAGTCGACGACCATCACCTGCGGCTGCTCGCGGCGCGCCAGCTCGAGGACGCGCTCGATGCGCGTCTCGGTGAGCAGCCGGATCGACCGGGTGTCGACGTCGAGGCGCCGCGCGCGCAACGCGATCTGCCGCGAGGACTCCTCGCCGGTGACGTACAGGGTCTTTAGCCGATCGGCGACCGCCGCCAGCATCTGCAGCAGGAGCGTGGACTTGCCGATGCCGGGGTCGCCGCCAATCAGCACGACGGAGCCTGGGACGATGCCGCCGCCCAGCACACGGTCGAGCTCGCCAATGCCGGTCGGCAGCCGCTCTTCCTCGACGGCGGCGACGCTGCGCAGATCGCAGATCTCCTCGGCGTCGCCGCTGTAGCCGGAGAAGCGCGGATTGGACCTCACCGGCCTGGACTCGACCGCGATCTCCACGAGCGCGTTCCACGCCCCGCATTCGGGGCACTGCCCCGCCCACTTCGGTTGCGTCGCCCCGCAATCCTGGCACTGGTATTGGCTCTTCGCGCGCATGCTGGAAACGGAACTGGGAGACGGAGCCGCAGTGAGACCGACTGGCGAGCCTGGTGAGCGGGCGTCAGACGATGCCGTTGTCGACCGGTTCGCTGAGTTCCTGCCAGTCGGGCGCGTCGAGGTCCGAACTCACCGTCACCTCACCGATGACCTCGAAACGCGCGCGCACGCGCACGCTGCAGAGCAGCTCGTAGGGAATGGTACCCGCGTGACGCGCCACCTCCTCGACCGGCAGACCTTCGCCCCACAACACGACCGGGTCGCCGACCCGCGCCAGCGGCACCTTGCGCAGGTCTGCGATCAGCATGTCCATGGAGGGGCGTCCGATGAGGGCGGCGCGCCTGCCGTTGACCAGGATCGGCGTGCCGGATTCGCAATGCCGCGGATAGCCGTCGCCGTAGCCGATGGCCACCACCCCGATCGGCATGTCCTCCGGGCAGGTCCAGGTGCAGCCATAGCCGACGGCCTCACCCCTGCGCACCCGCCTGACGGCGATCAGCGCCGAACGCACGGTCATCACCGGCTTCAGCCCTTCCTGCACGGCGACCGTGTCGGCAAACGGCGAGACGCCGTAGAGCATCAGCCCGGGCCGCACCCACTCCGCGCGTGCCTGCGGCACAGCAATGATGCCCGCGGAATTTGCGATGCACCGCTCGCCTGATATCGCGCCGGTGGAGTCGGCGAAAACGGCCAGCTGGCGTTCCACGGAGGCATCGCCGCGCGCATTGGCGTTCGCGAAATGCGTGACCAGCCTCGGAGGATCCGCGACCGCGTGGCAGAGACTGAGTCGCTTCCACAGCGACGGCGCCTCGGCCGGATCGACGCCGAGCCGGTGCATACCGGTGTCGATCTTCAACCATACCGGCACCGGCGGGCCGGCGGGCGCCTGCTCCAGCATCGCCACCTGCTCGGGACAGTGCACCACGATGTCCAGGTGGAGCTCTCGCACCATGGCCAGCTCGTCGGCGTCGAAGACGCCCTCCAGCAGAACGATGCGCTTGCTCACGCCGGCGCGGCGCAGGGTAACGGCCTCCTCCAGGCAGGCCACGCCGAAGGCGTCGGCATCGGCGAAGGCGCGCGCCATGCGCGTCAGACCGTGGCCGTAGGCGTCGGCCTTGATGATCGCCATGACCCTGGATCGCGGCGCCAGCGCGCGCACGCGCGCCAGGTTGGCGCGCGCGGCGTTCAAATCGATGAGGACTCGGGCCGGGCGGCTCATCGCTGGTAGTCGTCGTAGGC
>CAZTPK010000079.1:0-7426 GCA_964614765.1 uncultured Gammaproteobacteria bacterium | reverse complement strand
CTTGAACTCCAAGGCATTCCCGCTCGGGTCCAGCACGAACATGCTCGCCTGTTCGCCGGTTTGACCCGCGAACCGCACGGTCGGTTCAACCAGGAACCGCGCCCCGCGCGCATGCAGCCGGCGCGCCATGAGCTGAAAATCCTTCCACGGCAGAATCACCCCGAAATGCGGAATGGGAACCGGCTGCCCGTCCACCGAGCCGAGCGCGGCGCCGGCCGCCGGGTTAAGGTGCGCCGACAACTGGTGCCCGAAGAATTCGAAGTCGACCCATGTCGCCGAACTTCGACCTTCGCGACAACCGAGCACGTCGGCATAGAAGGCGCGCGTCGCCGCGAGATCGGTGACGGGGAAGGCCAGGTGGAACGGTGGCCCGTTCACTTCACGAACTCGAGGTAGCGCGGATCGTTCAGGAGCTTCTCGAGCGCCTTGGCCAACGTGTCGTTGATGTAGGCCTCGTTGTCCTCCGGCGCGGGCGCGCGCAACACGTTGCGTGTATCGGAGACGCCGGCGCTGGCCGCGTAGCGCTGCCCGTCGCGCGTAATGACGTTCGAGACCTTGGCCGCGATCTCCACGGTGCGCACCACGGGATCCCCATGGGCCCTGTACGTCAGTTGATCCAAACCGACCGTCATGCCGAAATCCGCCAGCGCGCCGGCTTCCAAAACACGGAAGCCCTGCGCGCCGAGGGCGTCGGCCATCGATCTCCTCAACGCCGCCGCGACGTCGTTTCCGGTGGAGATGGTGGCGCTGTCCCGGTAGACGCCGCCGCGCGTGCCGATCGTCTTTTCAGCGCGGTTGTCGACCGCGTCCAACGCAACCGACCGCCCCTGGCCGACGTCTGATTCATCGATGGCCAGCACCGGCTGCAGCGGCACGGACTGCGGGCTCAGTGCGCAGCCCGACAGCGTCCATACGACCAGCATCGCGGCCGACGAGGAAAGAATACGGGTCGCCTCCATCAGTTGCCCTCCTCCTGCCGTCCGTAGCTCTTGAACTTCTCCATCACGATGCGCATCTCGGCGCGCGTGAGTCGGACGGGACGGCCGATCTGCAGGCTCAGCGCATACTGCATGGCCAGGAACTCCACTTCCACCGCAAGCGCCATGGCACCGTCGAGGTCTTCGCCGAACGCCAGCATGCCGTGATTGGCCAGCAGACAGGCGCGACGGCCGGCGAGCGCCCGCAATGCGTGGTCAGACAGCGCCTGCGTGCCGAAAGTTGCATAGGGAGCGCAGCGTATGGAATCGCCGCCGGCAACGGCCACCATGTAGTGAAAGGCCGGTATCGGGCGGCGTGTGCAGGCCAGGGCGGTCGCATACGGCGAATGCACGTGCACGATCGCGCCCGCCTCCGGCCGCGCGGCGTAGATGTCCCGATGGACGCGCCATTCGCTGGACGGTCGCGGCTGGCGGCCCGGCACCTTTCCATCCATGGCTACGTGCACGATCGACCCGGGCCGCAGCCTCGCGTACGGCGTCCCCGTCGGGGTGATGAGGAAGCCCGCGCGCACGCGGGCGCTGACGTTCCCGGCCTTCCCGGGGTTCAGCCCGGTTTCGTTGATGGCTCGCGCCGCCGCGATTATCCGCCGGCGCAGGTCGAGGTGCGCCATGGCTCAGCCGAGAAACATCTGGTACGCGGGGTTGGCCGTCTCCTCGACGTGGACCATCCCCAGCCGGTCGAGAAAGCCCTGGAACTCGGCCGCGTCGGCTGGCGGCACCTGCATGCCCATCAGCACGCGCCCGTAGGCGGCGCCGTGGTTGCGGTAGTGGAACAGGCTGATGTTCCACCGGCTGCCCAGCTCCCCGAGGAAATGCAGCAGCGCGCCGCTGCGCTCCGGGAACTCGAACCGGAAGATGCGCTCGTGCTCGACATAGTTGCCGTGCCCGCCCACCATGTAGCGCACGTGCATCTTCGCCATGTCGTTCGCGGACAAATCCGACACCTCGAAGCCCTTCTCGCGCAAGGACTCGATGAGCTGATCCTTCTCCTTCAAACCGTTGCGGACACGAACGCCGGCGAAGACGTGCGCGCGCCTCGGATCGGCGTAGCGGTAATTGAACTCGGTGATCTGGCGCGGTCCGAGCGCGTGGCAGAAGGTGCGAAAGCTGCCGGGCCGCTCCGGTATCGTCACGGCGATGAGCGCCTCGCGCTGCTCGCCCAGCTCGGCCAGCTCTGCGATATGTCGCAGCCGATCGAAATTCACGTTCGCGCCGCTGAAGATCCCCACCAGCTGTTTGCCGCGCAGACCATGCTGCGCGACGTACTGCTTGATGCCAGCCAGCGCCAGCGCGCCAGCCGGCTCGGCGATCGCGCGGGTGTCCTCGAAGATGTCCTTGATGGCGGCGCAGAGCTCGTCGTTGTTCACCAGCAGCGAATCATCGACCAGTTCGCGCGCGATGCGGAAGGTCTCCCCGCCGATCTGGCGGACGGCGGCGCCGTCGGCGAAGATGCCGACCGACGGCAGCACGACGCGCTCGCCGGCGCGCAACGCCGCGTGCAAGGTCGGGGCCTCGTCGGATTCCACGGCGATGATACGGGTCTGCGGCGCGACCTCCTTGACGTAGGCCGCCACGCCCGCGATGAGACCGCCGCCTCCGACCGGCACGAAGATCGCGTCGATGTCGCGCGAGGACTGCCGGAGGATCTCCATGCCCACGGTACCCTGGCCGGCGATCACCAGAGGATGGTCGTAAGGCGGGACGTAGGTCAGCCCGCGTTCACGCTCGAGTACATGGGCATGCTCGCTCGCCTCGTCATAGGTGTTACCGTGCAGCACTATGTCGGCGCCGTGCCTGCGCACAGCGGTGACCTTGATCTCCGGCGTGGTCTTGGGCATCACGATGAGCGCCGGGATCCGCAGGCGGGCGGCCGCCAGCGCCACGCCCTGAGCGTGGTTGCCGGCGGATGCGGCGATGACTCCGCGGCTGCGCTGCCGGGGGTCGAGCGAGGCGATGTGGTTGTAGGCGCCGCGCAGCTTGTAGGAAAACACCGGCTGCAGATCCTCGCGCTTCAGCCACACGGCGTTGTCCAGGCGGCGCGACACCTCGGGCATCGAATCCAGGGGGGTCTCGCGCGCCACGTCGTAGACGCGCGCGCGCAGTATCATCTTGAGGTAGTCTTCGAACATCGACGGTAGAATAGCATCTAACCCCATACCTCCGAGAAGGCCCGGCGATGACACAGGACGACAAGAAGCGGCAGGTGGCGGAGGCGGCGTTGGGGTACGTCGAGGACGATGCCGTGATCGGGGTCGGCACCGGAAGCACGGTCAACTTCTTCATCGAGAAGCTCGCGACGATCAGGGGGCGGATTGCCGGCGCCGTATCCAGCTCCGAGGCCACCACCGCGCTACTCGGCAAGCACGGAATCCCGGTGTTCGAACTGAACAGCGTCGGCGATCTCACCGTCTACGTCGACGGTGCCGACGAAGCGACCCGTCAACGCGCGCTCATCAAGGGCGGCGGCGGCGCGCTGACGCGCGAGAAGATCGTGGCCGCCGCCAGCCGCCGCTTCATCTGCCTCGTCGACGACTCGAAACTGGTCGAGGTGCTCGGCCGGTTTCCGCTCCCGGTGGAGGTGATCCCGATGGCGCGCAGCTACGTCGGCCGGCAGCTCGTCAAGCTCGGCGGCCGGCCCGAGTTGCGCATCGGGGTCACCACCGACAACGGCAATTGCATCATCGACGTGCACGGGCTGCGGATCCTCGAACCCGCAAAGCTCGAGACCGAGATAAATCAGATCGCGGGGGTGGTCTGCAACGGCATCTTCGCCCGGCGCCCGGCCGATGTCCTGCTCGTCGGTGGCGACAGCGGCGTCGAGACGATCTAGGGCAGAGGCCGGGGGAACCTCGCGATGCCGGATCTGCCGCCCGTATCCCGAATCCTCGTCGGCGCCGGCGTGCTGTTGGTCGTGATCGGGCTACTTTGGCCGCTCATCGCCCGGCTGGGTCTGGGCCGTCTGCCGGGCGACATCGTGATTGAACGCGAAGGTGTGCGCATCTACATTCCGCTGGTCAGCGGTCTCATCCTGAGCGCGATCCTTTCGGCCGCATTCTGGTTCTTCCGCCGCTGACCGGCGCCGCTCGCACGTCGCGGTTCAACCGGCAGGGTGTATGGTAGGCGCGTCGGAGTCCTCCTCGCGCCGGGGCAGCAGGCCCGATACCCAGACGCCCGCCTCGTAGAGCAACCACATCGGCACGGCCAGCAGCGACTGCGAAACCACGTCGGGCGGGGTGAGAAATGCGCCGACTACGAAGCACCCGAGGATCACGTATGGCCGCATCTCCTTCAGCTTGGCGCGCTCAATGACCCCGGCTCTCACCAGCAGCACCGTGGCCACCGGTATCTCGAATACCACGCCGAAGGCAACGAACATCGAGAGCACGAAGTCGAGATAGCTGTTGATGTCGGTCATCACGGTGACCCCGGTGGGGGCGGTGCTGGTGAAGAAGCCGAAGACCACCGGGAAGACCACGAAATAGGCGAAGGCTGCGCCGCAATAGAACAGCAGCGTGCTGGAAACGAGCACCGGCAGCACCAACCTCTGTTCGGACTCGTAGAGGCCGGGAGCGACGAATGCCCACAGCTGGTACAGCACGTAGGGCAGCGCGATGAACAAACCGAGCACGGCCACCAGCTTGAACGGCGCCATGAAAGGCGCCGCCACGCCGGTGGCGATCATGGTGGCGTTCGCCGGCAGCAGTCGCATCAACGGCTGGGCCATCCACGTGTAGATGTCGTCCGCGAAGAACGACAGGCCCACCACGATCACGAGCACAGCGAGCAGACTGCGCATCAGGCGCGTGCGCAGCTCGATGAGATGCTCGATGAAGGTCTGCTCGCGATCGCCGGGAGGGGCTTGGAGCTGGGGATCCATGGCAAGTCGGTCAGGGCGGGAAGCGGGTCACGGCCCCTTGGGCGGCACGCCGTCGACCGGCGGCGGATCGGTGAGCCCGGCGACCTTCGCCGCATCGGTCCTGGCCACCTTTTCGAGGTCGCCGGCGAGCGCATTCAGCGGAGCTTCGAGTTTCTCGCGCGCCCTGCGCATCTCGTCGAAGGCGATCTCGCGCTCGATCTCGCTGCGCACGTCGTTGACCTGGCGGCGGATGCGTCCTATCCAGTACCCCGCGCGGCGGGCGAACTGCGGCAGCTTCTCCGGCCCGAACACGACCAGCGCGATGACCGCGATGACCACCAACTCCCAGAAGCCTATATCGAACATGCGCGTGACAGGCGCGGAGGGACGCGAGCGGGCCAACCCGGACGCCCGACGCGCCGCCCCGCCGCCTAGGACGAGGTCTTGTCGCCGTGCTTGACGCCTTCGCCTTCGATCACCCGGTCGCCGGCGGCCTTCGAGGCGTCATCCTCGCCCTCGCGCAGCGCCGAGCGGAAGCCCTTGATGGCGCTGCCGAGATCGCCGCCCAGCGACTTGATCTTGCGAGTGCCGAACAACAGCACGACGATCGCCAGGATCAGCAGTAATTCCCAGATTCCGAATCGCATTTGTCATCTTCCCGCCGGGGCCGGCCCGGCCGTTGCGTGTTAGCCGTCAGTATCGGTGCTCGACGCCCCGTCACGCGCGGGGCTCGCGGCTCGCCTTCTCCACCAGCCCCGATGTACCCGCGCGCCGCTCCAACTCTGCCAATACCTCGGCGACGGGTATGTCGAGGTGGCTGAGAAGCACCATGCTGTGGAACCACAGGTCGGCGGTCTCCCGCACGACCTGGCGCCGGTCGCCCCCCTTGGCCGCGACCACGGTCTCCGTGGCCTCCTCGCCTATCTTCTTCAGTATCGTGTCGAGGCCCTCGCGATACAAGCGGGCGACATAGGAACTTCCCGGGTCCGCGTTCTTGCGGGCCCGCAGCACGGCGTTCAGCTCGGCGAGGACGTCGCTCACGTCAGCGTCCGGCGTGCTTGGAGATGAGCGCCTTCAGCCGCGCCGCATCGGCCGGGTGCTGGGGCGCGCGATTCTCGAAGATCTCCCGCGGCGTGATGCCGCGTTTGCCGTAATAGCTGGCGTTGGCGGCGTGGTCGATCTCCATCACCGAGCCGTCGAGCGCAACGCCGGCGAAAAGACCGCGACTGCGCGAATACGACAGGATCTCGGACCGAAGTTGCACGTCGGTCGCGGCCTGCGCGTTGCGGCCCACCGGACCCGCTGCGACCGCGGCGTCGGCGCCGAGGGTGAACTTGCCGTTCACCAGGCTGTCCAGCCCGCGATAGTTCTTGAACACGAGGATTACGTCGGTGGCCGAGGCCCCGGCCTGGAAGCCGACGCTGCCGCCGGCGAGAGTGAGGAACACCGGGTCGCTCCACTGGCGTCGCGCGCGGTCCCGGCGCATCACGATGCCCTTGCCGTAGCGGCCGCCGACGATGAATCCCGCCTTGATCACGCCCGGGACGATGGCGATCGCCTGGGCGTTGGCGAGCAGGCTGGGAGGGATGGCATTCTCCGGAATGGCCAGGATGTCCTCCATGACCTCCGTGGCCTCCTTGATCTTCACACGTTGCTCCTCGGCCGCCGTCGCCTTCCCGATGTAACCGAGCAGCGACACCAGCAGCAACGCGTAACCGACGAAGAGAGTGCGCTGTTTCATGTTCGTGTTGTCCTCCGGTCGTTGGCGGCCGTCACTTGGCGATGATCGGCTCGACCTCGAGCCAGCGATGATCCTGCAGACGCTTGAAGAAACAGCTGTGACGGCCGGTGTGGCACGCGATGCCATCCTTTTGATCCACAAGGAGAAGGATAACATCGTTGTCGCAATCCAGGCGAATTTCGCGCACGGTCTGCACATGGCCGGACTCCTCGCCCTTGCGCCAAAGCCTGCCCCGCGAGCGGGACCAGTAAACGGCCCTGCCCTCCGCTGCGGTCAGCGCCAGCGCCTCGCGATTCATCCAGGCGACCATCAGCACCTTGCCGGTACCGGCTTCCTGGGCGACTGCCGGAATGAGACCCTCCGGCGTCCAGTTAATTTCATCCAGCCAGTGCACGATCTGCGACCTTATAGACGGACTTCGATGCCGGCATCGCGCATGTAGGCCTTGGCCTGCGCCACGCTGTACTGCCCGAAATGGAAGACGCTCGCAGCCAGCACCGCGTCGGCGTGCCCCTCCCGCACGCCCTCGACGAGATGCTGCAGATTGCCCACGCCGCCGGAGGCGATGACCGGAACGCTCACGGCGTCGGCGATCGCACGCGTGAGCTCGAGGTCGAAACCGTCCCCCGTGCCATCCCGGTCCATGCTGGTGAGCAGGATCTCGCCCGCACCCAGGCGATTCATGTGCATCGCCCATTGCACCGCATCGATGCCCGTGCCGCGGCGACCGCCGTGCGTGTATACCTCCCAGCGCGCCGCGTCGCCGCCCCTGGCCGCGCGTCGCGCATCGATCGCCACGACGATGCATTGCGCGCCGAAGCGGGCGGAGGC
>CAZTPK010000078.1:0-7434 GCA_964614765.1 uncultured Gammaproteobacteria bacterium | reverse complement strand
GGACCGCTCGCCGTCATCTTCTCTGCGTTCGCCGACCGCGACACGAAGATCTTCGAGGTCCTGATCTTCGGCGTGGTCATGACGTTCGCATGTATCGCGCTCTTCAGTTGGGGCCTGAAGCTCCCGATCCCCATCTGGCCGACTCAGACGCCGTACATCCCCTACGTGGACACGATCAAATTCTGAGGCGCTGCCGTGGAAGAAATCATCTCCAATCTGGGGCTCGGCTTCTCGGTCGCCCTGTCCTGGAAGAACCTGTTCCTCGCATTCGTCGGCTGCCTGATCGGCACGCTGGTGGGGGTCCTGCCCGGCGTCGGCCCGATCGCCACCATTGCGATGCTGTTGCCGCTGACGTTCGGCATCGACCCCATTGGCGCGCTCATCATGCTGGCCGGCATCTACTACGGCGCGCAGTACGGCGGCTCGACCACGGCGATCCTCGTCAACCTGCCGGGCGAATCGTCCTCGGTGGTGACCTGCCTGGACGGCTACCAGATGGCGCGCCGCGGCCGCGCGCGCCGGGCGCTGGCGACGGCGGCGATCGGCTCGTTCTTTGCCGGGACCGTGGCGACGATGGTGGTGGCGATGTTCGCGCCGCCCCTGGCCGAGGTGGCGCTGAAGTTCGGCGCCGCCGAGTATTTCTCGCTGATGGTGCTGGGCCTGGTGGCCGCGGTGGTGCTCGCGCACGGCTCGCTCATCAAGGCGATCGCCATGGTGATCCTCGGCCTGCTGCTCGGGCTGGTCGGCACCGACGTCAATTCGGGCGTGCTGCGCTTCGCCTTCGGCCTGTCGGAGCTGGCCGACGGCATCGGCTTCGTCACCGTGGCGATGGGCATGTTCGGCATCTGCGAGATCATCGCCAACCTGGAGCAGAAGGAGCACCGCGAGGTGTTCACGAGCAAGGTCGGCAAGCTGATGCCCACAAAGGAGGACTTCAAGCGCATGATCGCCCCGGTCCTGCGCGGCACCGTGCTCGGCTCGGCGCTCGGCATCCTGCCCGGCGGCGGCGCGTTGCTCGCCTCGTTCGGCGCCTACACGCTGGAGAAGAAGGTGTCGAAGTACTCGCACGAGTTCGGCAAGGGCGCGATCGAGGGCGTGGCGGCGCCGGAGTCGGCCAACAACGCCGGCGCCCAGACCTCGTTCATCCCCATGCTCACCCTGGGCATCCCGTCCAACCCGGTGATGGCGCTGATGATCGGCGCCTTGATCATCCAGGGCATCCAGCCGGGGCCGATGGTGATGACCGAACAGCCGGCCTTGTTCTGGGGCGTCATCGCCTCGATGTGGATCGGCAACCTGTTCCTGGTCATCCTCAACCTGCCGCTGATCGGGCTCTGGGCCAAACTGATCACCATCCCCTACCGGCTGCTGTACCCGGCCATCCTGGTGTTCTGCGCCATCGGCGTGTTCAGCATCAACAACCGCGAATTCGACATCTATCTCATGGCCCTGTTCGGCCTGCTCGGTTATGTCTTCGCCAAGCTCGACTGCGAGCCGGCGCCCATGCTGTTGGGCTTCATCCTGGGGCCGATGATGGAGGAATACCTGCGCCGGGCGCTGTTGATCTCGCGCGGCGACCCCATGGTCCTGATAGAGCGGCCGATCAGCGCCACCATGCTGGCCCTGGCCGCGGTGGCCCTGTTCCTGGTGCTGAGCCCGGCCTTCCGCAAGACCCGGGAAGAGGCCTTCCAGGAAGAGGATTGAGCGGCCGCGGGCGTTATAATCCAACAGTGTTTTTCTGGAATGCGCTGGTTTGCGTCATCCCCGCGAAAGCGGGGATTCAGTCAATCTAGAGGACCTAGCTTCCCGCTTTCGCGGGAACGACGAAACTGAGCGAGTCAGCCTTACCTTTGTAGGGGCAGGTCGAAGTTGCCCCCACCATTCACTTAAGGAAGTTTGAAGTGAGCGATCTCAAGCAAAACGAGTCAGCGCAGGCCGCGCCTTCGGGCGAGTTTCGCCAAAAAGCCCTCGACTATCACGAGTTCCCCAAGCCGGGGAAGATTTCGGTCGAATCGTCCAAGCCCTGCGCCAGCCAGGCCGATCTCTCCCTGGCCTATACCCCCGGCGTGGCCGAGCCGGTGCGCGCCATCGCCGCAGACCCGGAGAACGCCTACCGCTACACCAGCAAGGGCAACCTGATCGCGGTGATCACCGACGGCACCGCCATCCTCGGCCTGGGCAACCTGGGCCCCCTGGCGGCCAAGCCGGTGATGGAAGGCAAGGGGGTATTGTTCAAGCGCTTCGCCGGCATCGACGTGTTCGACATCGAGGTGCAGGCACCCAGCGTCGAGCAATTCATCGAGACCGTGGCCAACATCGCGCCCACCTTCGGCGGCATCAACCTGGAAGACATCGCGGCGCCGCACTGCTTCGCCATCGAGAAGGCCCTGACCGAGCGGCTGGACATCCCGGTGTTCCACGACGACCAGCACGGCACCGCCGTCATCATCTGCGCCGGCCTGATCAACGCCGTGCACCTGCAAGGCAAAGCGCTGGGCGGGGTGCAGATCGTCTGCCTGGGCGCCGGCGCCGCCGGCATCGCCTCGATGAACCTGTTGATCGAGATGGGCGCCAAGCGCGAGAACATCACCCTGGTCGACAGCAAGGGCGTCATCCACAAGGGCCGCAGCGACCTCAACGAATTCAAGCAGCAGTTCGCCAAGGAAACGCCGAAGCGCACGCTGATGGAAGCGATGACCGGCGCCGATGTCTTCGTCGGCGTCTCCGGCCCCAACCTGGTGTCGCAAGACATGGTCAAGGCGATGGCGGCCAAGCCCGTGGTCTTCGCCCTGGCCAACCCCGATCCCGAGATCCTGCCCCGCGACGCCCACGCCGCGCGCAGCGATCTGATCATGGCGACCGGCCGCTCCGACTTTCCCAACCAGGTCAACAACGTGCTCGGCTTCCCCTTCATCTTCCGCGGCGCGCTCGACGCTCGGGCCAAGCGCATCACCCAGCCCATGCTGGTGGCGGCAGCCAAGGCGCTGGCCGAGCTGGCGCGCGAGCCGGTGCCTCATGAAGTGCTCAAGGCCTACAACGTCGACAAGCTGGAATTCGGCCGCGAATACATCCTGCCCAAGCCCTTCGATCCGCGCCTGATCGAGCGGGTGCCGCAGGCGGTGGCGGCGGCGGCCAACAAGTAATGCATCAACGGCCCTACTACCTCAACCTGCTGCAAATCCGCCTGCCCATCGGCGGCTGGGTGTCCATCCTGCACCGGGCGAGCGGGGCGCTGCTGTCCCTGCTGGTGCCGGCCTTGCTCTATGGTTTGATGCTTTCGCTGCAATCGCCCGAAGGCTTCGGCCAGGTCCGGGACTTCCTCGGCGGCGGCATCGGCTGGCTGCTCGCCCTGCTGGTGAGTTGGGCGCTGCTGCATCACTTCCTGGCCGGCCTGCGCCATCTGGGTTTCGACCTTGGCTGGGGTGAGGGCAGGCTGCGGGCGCGGCAGACGGCCTGGCTGGTGTTGGCCCTGGCCCTGGTGCTGACGGCCTTGATCGCTGCGAGGAGCCTCTGATGCCACACGTCGCCGGTGCCCATCGCGGGCTCGATATCTGGCTGATCCAGCGCGCCTCGGCCGTGGTGCTGGCCATAGTCCTGCCGGCCTTCCTGATCTATGCCGCCTGCCAGCCGACGCTCGACTATGCGAGCTGGCGCAGCCTGTTCGAGCCCTTGTTCGTGAAGGTCGGCGCGCTGCTGTTCGTCGCGGCCTTGCTGGTGCACGCCTGGATCGGCCTGCGCGAAATCTTCATCGACTACGTGCATCACCTCGGCCTGCGCCTGGCGCTGTATTTCGGCTTCGGCGTGCTCTACCTCGGCTGCCTGATCTGGGCCGTCGATATCCTTTGGGGTGTGCGGTGACTGAAAATGAAGCCCCGCTGGTTGGATTGCCGCAGCGGCTGCGCCGCTTTATGCCCTTCAGGGTGCTCGCAATGACGTCATCGCGAGCCCCCGCTATGCGAGGACAAGGTTTGGCGGGCCGTGGCGATCCAGAAATCGTAGGGCAGCAAGACTTTGCCGCCGACGCATACAACTTTGTTGGAGCCTTGGCGCAATGATTGAGAAACGTACCTTTGACGCCGTCATCGTCGGCGGCGGCGGCGCCGGCCTCAGAGCCGCGCTGCAACTGGCCCGGGCCGAGATGAAGGTGGCCGTGGTATCCAAGGTCTTTCCCACCCGCTCGCACACCGTGTCGGCCCAGGGCGGCATCACCGCCGCGCTGGGCAACGTCGACGAGGACAACTGGCACTGGCACATGTACGACACGGTCAAGGGCTCGGACTACCTGGGCGACCAGGACGCCATCGAGTTCATGTGCCGCAACGCCGCTTCGGTGGTCTACGAACTGGAGCACATGGGCCTGCCGTTCTCGCGCCTCACCAACGGCAAGATCTACCAGCGGCCCTTCGGCGGCCAGTCGAAAAACTACGGCGGCGAGCAGGCCACCCGCACCTGCGCCGCGGCCGACCGCACCGGCCACGCCCTGCTGCACACCCTGTACCAGCGCAACATCGCGGCGCGCACCCAGTTCTTCGACGAATATTTCGCGCTCGATCTGGTGCGCGACGAGGCGGGCTATGTGCTCGGCCTGGTCGCACTCGACATCGCCAGCGGCGAGCCGATCCTGTTCGAGTCGCGCACGGTGCTGCTCGCCACCGGCGGCGCGGCCCGCATCTTCCGCCATTCCACCAACGCCCACATCAACACCGGCGACGGCCTGGGCATGGTGCTGCGTGCCGGCCTGCCGCTGGAGGACATGGAGTTCTGGCAGATCCACCCCACCGGCGTGCCCGAGGTCGGCGTGCTCATGAGCGAGGGCTGCCGGGGCGAGGGCGGTTATCTCATCAACAAGGACGGCGAACGCTTCATGCCGCGCTATGCCCCGCATGCGCTCGACCTCGCCTCGCGCGACGTGGTCGCCCGCGCCATCGCCCAGGAAATACGCGCCGGCCGCGGCTGCGGCGAGCACGGCGACCATGTCCTGCTCAAGCTCGACCACCTGGGCGAGGCCCGGGTGCAGGAGCGCCTGCCCGGCATCCGCGAGCTGTCCATCCGCTTCGCCGGGGTCGACCCGGCCTTCGCGCCGATCCCGGTCACCCCGACCGTGCACTACATGATGGGCGGCATCCCGACCAACCTGCATGGCCAGGTGGTCACCCCGGTGCGCTACGGCCCGGAAGAGCCGGTGCCCGGCCTCTATGCGGCGGGCGAGTGCGCTTGCGTCTCGGTGCACGGCGCCAACCGCCTGGGCGGCAATTCGCTGCTCGACCTGCTGGTGTTCGGCCGCGCCGCCGGCGACCACATGGTCGAATACCTGAAAGAAAACCCCTATGCCCGGCCGGTGCCGAAAGAGGCCATCGATCCGGCCCTGGCCCGGCTGGCGCGCTGGGAGAAACCGAAGGGCGACGAGACCGTTGCGGCATTGCGCACCGAGATGCAGCGCATCCTGCAAGCGCACTGTGGCGTCTATCGCGATGCCGGCCACCTGCAGGAGGGCCTGGCCAAGCTCGATGCCGTGCAGCAGCGCCTGGCCGACGCCGCCATCGCCGACCAATCCAAGGTCTACAACACCGCGCGCATCGAGGCCCTGGAGCTGGACAACCTGCTGCCCATCGCCCGCGCCACCCTGGTCTCCGCCGCCGCCCGGCAGGAGAGCCGCGGCGCCCACGCCCGCGAGGACTTCCCAGGCCGCGACGACGGCCGCTGGCTGCGCCACACCCTCTATTTCACCGAGGGCGACCAGCTCGACTACAAGCCGGTGCGCTTGAAGCCGATGACGGTGGAGACCTTCCAGCCGAAAGAGCGGACATATTGAAGCGGTCAGTTTTCTAATAGTTCAGGGGCGCCAAAGGCGCCCCAATTGTATGGCCAAGCAACCAGGCGAACTGCATACCAAGGCAGTGCGATATTGATACCTTCATCACGGACCGCCTTGGTAGCCTTTGTACCTTGGTCGAATCAGCCGCGTAACAGCAACAGGATGATGATCACCAGCAACACCAAACCAATCATTACCAATCGCTTGATGAAGAGGCAGCAACGGTCGTCATCGGTCCTGTTGGCTGGTGGGGTTATTGGCACGATACCTTCGACATATTTGCTGCGTAGCGCCTCGCGAATGATCGGCTCGCCATCCCGGCTGTAGCCGGTGGCGCGGAATAGGAATTCGTAGCCGCCCGACTCGTTGGTGGCAGTAAAGTCATTGGCGTATTCGCCGTCGTCGGGTTCGCCGTCGACATGGAAGCCGTCGTCGTAAAGCGTCAAGTGACTCACCGCGCCGCCGGGTGTTCGCGCGGTAACCGTGACGTTGCAGTCGATGGAAGGCAAACCAGCCTCGGCAATAGCCGCGGTCAGGTGTATCGGCTCGCCGATCTTCACGATGCCGGGCGTGACATAGGCCTGCATCCTCAAATTGCTGCCTACGCCAATGGAAAAGCCGTAATCGACCGGGTCGCTATAGGCAAAGCAGTCGCCGCTGACAAAACCGAAATTGGACGTGTATTGGTCATGGGTGGCATGGGTATAGTGCGTGGTGAAGTATTTCTTGTCATCGCGGCACAGTCGCCCCTGATGCATGACCACCAGATTCCAGGTGCCGGCATAGCGGTTGACCTCTCCGGCCGGGTTGCGAAACTCGGTAAAACGCGCCGTCTCGGTAATGCCATGCCTTATTTGGAAGCCCGTTGGCAATGAGGTCACATCGATGATCTCGCCCAAGGGTGTTTCCAGGTAATAGGGCAACCGGCCTGCACCGAGCTTGTCGTAGACCACGACCAGACCGCCGACGTCGCCCCGCAGCACTTCGAACGGGATGCGATGGGTTTCGCCGCCGTGGATCGTGGCGACCGGGTCGGAAATCACCGCCAGATCCACCGCATCCATGTAGACCTGGGTGAAGTACTTCTCCAAATCGAAGTAGTGTTCGCCGGTCAGATCCTGATTGACGAGGCCGGAATACGCCCCGGTAGTCTGGGCCAATACGTCCAGGCGCCCGGTGTCGATCTCGTCGCTCTTGCCGAGGCCGACGGCGTAGATCTTGATGTCGGCCGGCGGGTTGATGGCATTGGTATTAACGAGGTTGAACCAATTGTTCGGGTCGTGTTCCTGTCCGCCCAGCAGGCTGTAATACTGACCGTCGCCGGGGTTGAGGTAGGCCGTATTGTCCTTGCCGTCGGTGAGCACCAGCATCATCTTGTTGAGTGCGGCGGAGGGCGTGCTGCGCGGCGTGGCCAACTCGTTCAGCGCCACCATTACCCCGCCGGCGATGGAAGTGCTGTCGGCCGGGGCCAATTCGGTGGAATTGATCTGGCTGACAATACCCGGCTGATTGGCACTGGTGACCAGGGTCATGCCTTGCAGCACATTGATCACATTGTTGTATTTCCGACGTCCCCCCGGTTTGAGTAGCACGTAGATTTAGAGTCCAATCCCGAGCAT
>CAZTPK010000077.1:0-7454 GCA_964614765.1 uncultured Gammaproteobacteria bacterium | reverse complement strand
GGGTGCTCGCCCCCCAGGCAGCTCATGCCAGCGCGATGCCCGATTGTTCCAGGAACCATCCACTCCACCGTACATCGAGATTCGATCGGCACCTACGCAACTGGGTCGCGTGGGCTTTCGGCTCTGTTGCGATTGTCTGTCTGCGGCGACGTCTGCGATTTGCCTGCACATTCGCACTGCCGCTTAGGCAGCGGTCGCCATGGATATGCACTGGTCAAGTGAGTGCGGAGGCTGCCGCTAATCCTGGGGAATGTGATGCGGATGGAACTTGCAGGGCACCCGCAGGAGGCGTCGGCACGCGTGGCGCGGCGCTTGCTTGAAAGATGCCGTGCGCGAGGTAACGGCTTCGCGCGGCCACGGTCGTTTGCCGGAGCCCAGGCAAAGGTTAGGACGGATTCGTACGGTCGTGCCGACGAGTGCGGGGCCCGTTTTGCTGCGGAGAGCACTATTCTCGCGAGTGTGATTGGCTGTGGATCCGGTGCAGGTGATCTTATGATTTTTGTTTGTAATCATGTTAATAGGCCGGATATATGAACGCAGTTCTCAGGTCAGGTCAGATGCAGTGCTGGGCCGACAGGCACGCAGAGATGAACTCTGGACCATCGGCAGGGATTGGGAACGCCCTGACCGCGATCGAGGCCTCGTGTGAACGAACTACGAAAAATGCCACGAAACCTGTGATTCCGCTGAGAAATTCACCTAAAATATAGATTGCATCCATACGAATGCACTCCTGAAAATCATTGAACGAAACAATGCTCAAGAACGGGCAGGATTTCCAGGGAGTATCTGTGCTGAACAATGCAGGCGGTTGTCTCGGCGTCCATCTAAGGGGGAACAACAAAATGTATCCAGGCAAGAACGTAGTGGGTCGACTCGTAGCGATGATGTTTGTAGTCGTCGGCGTTGCCGCATGTCAGAGCACGGCCGTGCAAGCGCCACCCCCTGCAGCCGCTGGCGCGGCAGGCAGTTCATTCGAGTATCGGATTGGGCAGGGCGATCAGCTGAATATCTTCGTGTGGCGCAATCCCGACCTGTCGGTAAGCGGGGTTCCCGTCCGTCCGGACGGCAAGGTTTCCACGCCGTTGGTGCAGGAAATCGTCGCCGCCGGCAAGACGCCCAAGGAGCTTGCCGCGGAGATCGAGGCCGGGCTGTCGAATTACATCAAGGAACCGCTGGTTACCGTCACGGTGATGCAGTTCCAGGGCGCCGTGGGCGATTTCGTTCGCGTCGCGGGCCAGGTGACCACCCCACAAACGATTGCCTATCGGCGCGACATGACGGTGCTCGATCTCGTCATCGCCGCCGGCGGTATGACAGAGTTCGCTGCCGGCAACCGCTCGACCCTGGTCAGGACAGTCGGCGGCAAGCAGCAGGCATATCGCGTTCGCCTGGCGGATCTGGTCGAGGATGGAGATATATCCGCCAATATGCCCATGCAGCCCGGCGACATACTCATCGTCCCGGAAACCATGCTTTAAGAGTCGTCATTCGATGTTGAACCGTGGCCAGGGACCGGCCCAGCTACCAGGAGCTCGATTCAATCCATGCGCGAACAGTTTGAGCAGTTGAGGATGCATCTGTGGATGGTTCTGCACCACCGGTGGACGGCACTCGGTGCGGCAGTACTCGTTTGTGCGATTGGATGGGCGGGACTGGAGACAGTCAAGGATCGATATCAGGTCGATGCAAAGGTCTATCTCGATACGAAGGCCGCGCTTCAGCCGCTCTTCCAGGGTCCCAATGGGGCGCAAACGTGGAGTCCGCAGCAATCGGCCTTGCTCATCAAACGCACGCTGCTGACGCGGGAGAATATCGAGCGCGTAATCAACGAGACGGGCCTCAGGGCGAAAGTGAAGTCGCCGGAGGACCTCGACAAGATGGTAATGAGCCTAGCCGAGCGGATCCGCGTGAAGCGCCTCATGCCGGCAGTCGATGAAGAGGCCAATTCACGTAATGACACGCCGGCGGATATCTATGCGATCAGCTTCGAGCATACCGACCGGGAGCTCGCACTCAATGTCGTCAAGTCCGTGCTGGATCTGTTCGTCGAGCGGTTCTCCTATCTCACCGAGACGAGCACGAAGGAGGCCGCGGCGTTCCTCGACAAGGAAATCGCGGCATATGCGCGCAATCTGGGCGAGGCCGAGGAGCGATTGAAGCAATTCAAGCTGGACAATCCTGGCGTATTGTTGGGAGCCAATGGACAGAGTTACAGCCAGCGTGTAGAAGCGCTGCAAAGTGAACTGGAGGCCGCGAAGATTTCCCTGCGCGAGGCGGAGTTCAGGGCGGCGGCGCTGCGTGTGCAGATTCAGAACATGGCGGCGTCGCGCGTACCTGTGAGTGTCGGTGGCGCGGCGCCGGGGCAAACGGCGCTGGATCAGCAGATTGCAGCGGCCGAGTCGCGACTGAGCGAGTTGTTGCTCAATTACACCGAGCAACATCCTGACGTTATCGGTCTGCGCCGGCAGTTGGCTGAAATGAAGGAACAGAAGAAGAAAGGTCTGGATGTTCCAGCCACTGGTGCGCCAGTGGTCTTTGCGCCGGCGACGGATACCTCCGGCGCGAGGCTGCTGCTGACGGAAGCAGAGGCGCGCGCCGCCGCGATGAAGGAGCAGATTGCACTGAAGGAGCAGCAGCTGCTCAACCTGAAGCCGTTGGCCGAAACCGTACCCAAGGTCGAGGCGGAACTCGCACGGCTCAACCGCGATTACGAGGTGATCAAGGCGACCTACGCCGAACTGGTGCATCGGCGTGAAACGATCAGCTTGTCGGCAGGCGCTCAATCGGCCGGCGGCGATTCGATGTTCAAGGTGATCGAGGCGCCACGGCTGCCATTGGTGCCGGTGGGTCCGCAGCGTGAACTGCTGACGACGGCGGTATTTCTGGCAGCGCTCGCCCTGGGCACCGGACTGGGCTGGATGCGGGCGCAAAGTCGCCCGACCTTCTATACGCGCAACCAGCTGGCGGCCGTCAGCGGCATTCCGGTGCTTGGAGCGATAACCATGAATTGGAGCGTCATGGAGGTGGCAAGGCGGCAATTTGGAATGCTGCTTTTCGGTCTGGTCGTCTTGGCGCTGCTGGGGGCTTATGTGGGGGTATTGATGCATAACGGCTATGACATCAAGCCCCTGATCAAAACTATCGTTGAACCCTTTCGGATGATTCAGGCATGAGCATAATTGAGAAGGCACTGGAACGACTCGAGCAGTCTGACATCCGGACGATCTCCGGAAGCCGCGGGCCGGTAGGGACGCCCTCGACTTTCCCTCGGGAGGCCGCGAGCGAAGATCTCATCGGGGCGGCGTGGGAGGCGGGGGAAAGCCTCGCCCCGACACCCCCCGCGCCGTTGCGCACCTCGCGGGCGGTGACGCTCGACCTGAAGGCCCTGGAGAAGCAGGGTTACCTTACGCCGGAAACCATGCATCTGCCGCGTGCCGACGAGTACCGTCGCATCAAGCGTCCGCTTCTCGTGAATGCATTTTCCGACGCGGCCAAGAAGGTCAAGAACGCGAATCTGGTAGCCGTGACGAGTTCTGTCGCAGGCGAAGGCAAGTCCTACACGAGCCTGAACCTGGCCATGAGTATCGCCACGGAACTCGATCGGACGGTGCTATTGGTGGATACGGACGTCTTCAAGCAAAGCCTGACGAAAACGCTCAAGCTCAGTGAACACCCCGGCCTCACGGACTTTCTGCGCACCGAAGGGGCCGATCTGGCGGATTATTTGCTGCGCACCAACGTTCCAAATCTCGCCTTTATTCCCGCCGGCAGGCTAGACTACCAAATCGCCGAGCTGTGGGGCAGCGGCAAGATGCAGCAGTTCATGGACGAGCTGGCGCGGCGGTATCCGGATCGCCTGGTCATATTCGACACACCACCGGTGCTGGCGCACGCTTCCACGCTGGTGCTCACCGGCTTGGTGGGCCAGGTGTTAATGGTGGTCGAGGCGGAAAAGACGGATCAGCATCTGGTGACTGAGTCCCTGCGCGTACTGGGTGATAACGTCCGCGTCGGACTGATACTAAATAAAAGCAACCAACGAGAAAGCGCGGACTACGGTTATGGATATTACTCACAATGAATACGGCAAGCCTTCGGTTCTGACGCGATCGGCGCCTCTCCTTTATTCTTTGAGTTGTCTGCTCTTCGCGCCAGCGGCGCTTGCCGCGGCGTGGGATATCAATCCTCAAGTTACGGTGCAGGAGGTTTACTCCGATAACATCGAGCTCGCCCCCGACGGCCAGGAGGAGGGCGACTTCGTCACCGAACTCACGCCCGCGGTTGCCTTGGAAGGGCGCGGTATGAGGTACCGTGTCAACCTGGATTACGGCCTGCAGGGGCTGATTTATTCCGACGACAGCAGCCGCAACCGCATCAATAACCTGCTGACAGGTGACGGCCAGCTGGAGGTGTTTCGGGACCACGGATTCATCGATTTCGGCGTCAATTATGGCCCCCAGAACGTCGGTAACGTGGGAACTGTCGCGCTCGACAACATCAGCGCCACAGGGCGTACAAACGTGTTCTCGTACAGCGTGACTCCGAACTGGGTGCATGAGTTCGGCAATTACGCAAGAGCCAACGTCGGCTACACTTACGATGAGGTGCTGCCTAGCACCGATGACCTAACGGAAAGCAGCGCCCACACGGTTAACGCCAACGTTCATAGCGGCAGCCATTTCGAGACGTGGCAGTGGAGCCTCGATTACCTTGAGCAGCACGTCGACGACGAGGCGTTCGATAACACTATTCGTTTCCGCAACGTCACCGGGCGCACGGACTACTATTTCACGCCGCATTGGGCTGCGATAGGACAGCTGGGCTACGATGACGATGACTTCGATTCCGAGGACGATACCAGCGGCGTGCTCTGGGGCGTCGGTCTGAGATGGGCGCCCCGCCGGCAGACCTACATTGAGGTGATTGGCGGCGAGCGGTTCTTCGGTCAGACATTCTCGGCGCAGGCCGAGCATACCAGCCGGCGGCTGCGGTTCGTCGCGAATTACACAGAGGAGCCGACGTCCGTTCGCACCACGGTCCTGCGGAATACAGCATTCCCGGTGTTGGATCCCTTCGGCCAGCCGATCATAAATCCCGTTACCGGCCAGCCACAGCAGCTGAACGTATTGACCCCGGTGGAGACTGGCGAGGTCGTGGTAAACAAGTCCTTCAGCGCGTTCGGCGCATATACGGGCCGACAGCACGATTTCGAGCTGGGCTTCACCCGTTACGAACTGGACTATCAGGTGACCGGCGATTCCGAGGAATCCATGGGCCCGAACGCAGCCTGGACGTGGAGGTTCACGCCAAGGTCGAGATCCCGTCTGGGCATCCAGTATATCGACGAGGAGTTCCGCACGGGCGATGAGTCGCAATACACGATTGTCGATTTCGCGCTGACGCGGCAGTTCGGTCGAACCTTGGAGGCATCGATCGGAGCGCGTTACTTCAATCGCGACAGCACCGGCGCAGTTCCCGAGTATCAGGAGAACCGGGCGTTTCTGCTTCTGGTGAAGACGTTCTAGCTCCAAAGAGGATTCATGTACGAGCAATTTTACGGGTTCACGAGCCGTCCGTTTCAGTTGAGTCCGGATTCCAGGTTCTTCTTCAATAGCGGTACGCACAAACGCGCGCTCGCCTATCTGCGCTATGGCATCGAGCAGGGCGAGGGATTCATCGTCGTCACCGGTGACGTCGGCACGGGCAAGACAACGCTCGTAGGCCGGCTGTTTCAGGCGCTCGACCCCAAGAGCATGGTTGCGGCACGGCTCGTGAGCACACAGATCCAGGCAGACGACATGCTTCGTCTGGTCGCCGCTGAATACGGACTTCCCTTCGATCGGCTGAGCAAGGCCGCACTCTTGCACAAGCTCGAGCAGTATTTTCGCGTTTGTGTGCAGGAGGGGAAGCGGGTTCTGCTCGTGGTCGACGAGGCCCAGAACCTTGCCAAACGCACGATCGAGGAGCTACGAATGCTCTCGAATTTCCAATGGAAGGGGAAGCCATTGGTGCAGAGCCTTCTTCTCGGCCAGCGAGAATTCCGGACCATGATGCGGTCGGAGGGATTCGAGCAGCTGCGCCAGCGCGTATTGGCCGCTTATCACCTCCAGCCGCTCAGCGAGGAGGAGACCAGACAGTACATCGAGCACCGCCTGAAACTGGTGGGCTGGGACGGCGACCCATACATCGACGACGACGTCTACGCGCGGCTGTACGAGTTTACTGGCGGCGTTCCACGAAAGACCAACCTTCTCTGCGACCGAGTGCTGCTCTACGGGTGCCTTGAGGAGCTTCACCATATCAATCGCGCCGTGATCGACAACGTGCTCGAAGACGTAAAGCAGGAATTGTGGTCTCCCGAGCCGAGCGCCGCACCGGGTGTCGAATCGGACTATGAGCCGACGATGCTCAAGTCCTCCGCTCAGCGACGCAGAATCAGCGCAGATGCGGATACGGAGGAGACGGGCGGAGGTGTCGCGTCCGAGACTGCCGGCGAGACCGCGAGCGGAGGCGGAACAGAGACGAATCTGCGGTCCGTCATCCATGAACTTCGGCAGGAGCTCAAGAAGTTCAAGGACGAGGTCAAACAGATCAAGGGCCGAAACGACGTGGAATAGCCGGCTACCGGGAGCATGCACATCGACGTGGGCAGGAGTGGCTCGGCCGACCTGCCCCCAGGGTTTGTCGCTCCATGGCTACAGTCCTGCCGTTCATCTTTCCTGCCACTCCTCAGCCGCGGCACACGCGCCCGCCTCCGCACGAATCGGGTCTCACCTCGCCGGGGTCGCAGGTAACGGCTTGGCGCCGGCTACATCAGGACATGGATTCGTCCGGCCCACTGTACCGTGGTGGAGGATGGGCGCTGCCGGCCGAGATCAACCGCTGCGTTGCCGATCCCGCCGGAGCCGAACCGTACCGCGAAACCATATTCCTAGCGACAGACGGGCGATCGCTTAACCAAGTGTAGTTCGCACGGGGATTGCATGGGTGTCTGGGCGCGCCTTCGAAACCGTATGCAGGATCCCCGCGGAGCCGACGATGAGAACGAAAAATGTCATGACTGTGGATGTCGAGGACTATTTTCACGTCTCGGCCTTTTCGTCCGTGATTGACCGCAATGACTGGAACAGACTCGAATGCCGCGTCGAGCGCAACACCCGCGCGTTACTCGAGTTGTTCCACGAACGTGGTATAGCATGCACGTTTTTCGTGCTTGGTTGGGTTGCCGAGAGGTATCCCGGGCTGATTCGAGAGATAGCCGCGTCCGGCCACGAGGTTGCATGCCACGGGCTGACGCATGAACTCGTCTATCGGCAGACGCCCGAGGAGTTTCTGGCGGAGACGCGTCGAGCGAAGGAGGTACTCGAAGACACCGTGCAGGCGCCAGTGATCGGATACCGCGCCGCGAGCTATTCGATAGTCAAGCAGTCCATCTGGGCGCTGGACATCCT
>CAZTPK010000076.1:0-7458 GCA_964614765.1 uncultured Gammaproteobacteria bacterium | reverse complement strand
GTATCGTCTCGACCTCCTCTGCCGGCTGCGCGCCGCCGCGGACGTATTCGCCACTGCCGTGATCGTAGACCTCGATGGCGTCGCCGGCCTTCCGGTAGATCCCCCGCCCGGTCTTCTGCCCGAGCGCCCCTTTGCGGATCAACGCGCGCATCCATGGCGGGACGGTGAAGTACTTGGTCCACGGATCCTCGGCGAGCAGCCTCGAGGGTCCCTCCAGTACGTGCGCGTAGGTGTCCAGGCCAACGATGTCGACGGTGCGGAACGTGGCGCTCTTCGGTCGACCCAGGCGCGCGCCGCTCAGGGCATCGGCCAGGTCGGGGCGCAACCCGCAGCGGTCTGCGTGGTGGATCGACATGGCCAGGGCGGCGATGCCGATGCGGTTGCCGATGAAGTTCGGCGTGTTTCGGGCGCGGATCACGCCCTTGCCGAGATGCGTGACCAGAAAGGTCTCGATGGCGTCCAGCAGCGCCGGGTCCGTGTCGCCGCAGGGTATCAGCTCGACCAGCCGCATGTAGCGCGGCGGGTTGAAAAAGTGGATGCCGCAGAAGCGCCGGCGCAGCCGGCGGGGCAGCGCGTCCGCCATTGCCTCGATGTTCAGTCCCGAGGTGTTGGTGGCCAGCACGGCCCGCGGGCCCACGTTCGGAGCGATGCGCCGCAGCAGGCCTGTCTTGAGATCGAGGCGTTCGGCGACTGCCTCGATGAGGAGATCGCAGTCCCGCAGCAGCTCCGCGTCCGTGTCGTAACCGCATGGCCTGATGCGGGAGGCGAACTGATCGCTCGCCAGCGGTGGCGGATCGATCGCGGACAGCCTCCCGATCGCCCGTCGCGCCATGCCGCGCGGATCACCGGCCTCGGCGAGATCGAACAGCAGCGTCTGTATGCCCGCGTTGGCGAGGTGCGCGGCGATCTGCGCGCCCATGACGCCGGCGCCGAGCACGGCGGCGACGCGCACCGGCAGACCCGCCGGCCCGACTCGGCAGACCGCGGACGTCACGGACGTCGCCCCGCCGCCGCGGCCGCTGGTGTTCACGAGCGCGTCAGTCGCCCGGCTGCGATCGCGGTCCGCGGCTCCCGGGACCGTTTCACTGCCCCGTCTTGATCTTGGTCCACAGACGCGTGCGCGCGCGCAGCATCTCGTCGGAGACGATGTTTGAGCCGTAGAGATTCTTGCGCGTCTCCGCGGTCGGGAAGATCCTCGGGTCGTTGAGTATCTCCGGATTCACGTGCTCCCAGGATGCCCGGTTGGAGTTGGCGTAATAGGTGAAGTTGGTGCAGCCGGCCATCACCTCCGGTCGCAGCATGAAGTTCAGGAACAGCAGGGCGTTCTGCGGATGCGGCGCGTCCTTGGGGATCAGCATGCCGTCGAACCAGATGTTGGCGCCCTCCTTCGGCACCGTGTATTCGAGCGTGACCTTGGATCCGGCCTCGATGGCGCGGTTGTTGGCGACCGCGAAGTCTCCGGACCATGACATCGCGATGCAGACGTCGCCGTTGGGCAGCCCGTCCAGGTATGCCGAGGAATCGAAACGGCGCACGTAGGGCCGCACGGCCATGAGCAGCTCCTCCACCTTCTCGAGGTCGCCGACGTTCTTGGTGTTCGGATCGAGCCCGAGGTAGTTCAGCGCCAGCTGGATGACGTCCTCCGGCGAGTCGAGGAAAGACACGCCGCAGTCGGCGAATTTTGAGACGATCTCCGGCTTGAACAGCATGTCGAGGCTGTCCACGGGCGCATCCGGCATGCGCGCCTTGATCATCTCGACGTTGTAGCTGAAGCCGTTCGTGCCCCACATGTAGGGCACCGCGTACTCGTTGCCGGGATCGTAGGCCGCCAGCTCCTTGAGGAGATCGGGGTCGAGATTGCCCCAGTTCGTCAGCTTGCTCTTGTCGAGCTTCTGGAACACGCCGGCCTGGATCTGCCTGGCGAAGAAAGTCGCCGAGGGGAAGGTCACGTCGTAGCCTGTGTTGCCGGTCAGCAGTTTCGCGTCCAGGGTCTCGTTGCTGTCGTAGGTGTCGTAGTTGACCTTGATCCCGGTCTCCTTCTCGAAATCGGCGACGGTCGTTTCGCCGATGTAATCCGTCCAGTTGTAGAGATTCAGAACCTTCTCCTCCGCCGCGAACGCGACGGTGGAGAATCCGCAAAGCGCAATCAACACCGCAAGCATCTTGTTCATGGCATGGCCTCCTCGGCTACGATTGGTACGGCGTGGTTCGGTCCATTCGGTCAAACTCCCTCCAATCCGCGTTTCAGCAGACTCCGGGCGACGATCAGGCGCTGGATCTCGCTCGTTCCCTCCCAGATCCGGTCGACGCGCAGCTCGCGGTAAAAACGCTCCGCCACGTTCTCGCGCATGTAGCCGCGTCCGCCGAAGATCTGCACTACGCGGTCGGCGACGCGGTTGGCCATCTCCGAGGCGAAAAGCTTCGCCATCGCACAGCGCCCGTGCAGCACCTTCAGATCCTCGCCGCGGTCGTGGGCGGCGGCCGTCTCGTAGGTGAGCAGGCGTGCCGCGAGCAACTCGGTCGCGCTGTCGGCGAGCATGAACTGGATGCACTGCTGGTCGGCGAGCCTGCCCTCCCCTATGCGCCGATCGCGGGCGAACGCCGTCGCCTCCTCGATGAGACGCGCCGCGGCGCCGCAGCAGCGCGCGGCGATCATCAACCGCTCCCGCCGAAACCACGCATGCGTATAGCGCATGCCGTCGCCCGGGCGACCGATGCGGTTGGACGACGGCACGTGCACGCCATTGAACCGGTAGACCGGGTGATGCGCTGCAAAAGTGTGGCTGAACGGCGGGGTGCGCACCAGTTCAACGCCCGGGGCGTCGATGTCGATGAAGAACAGTGCCTGCTCGCCGTCCTCCACGCCGCCGGCGATGCGTGCCTGCAGGATGAAGTAATCCGCGAGGTTGGCGCTGGTGACGTACCACTTCTCCCCGCTGATGCGATAGCCCTCGAGGGTGGGTTCGGCGGTGGTGTTGATGACGACCTCCGATCCCGACTCGGCTTCGGTGATCGCGTAGCACTCGTGCCGGGTGCCCTCGGCCAGCGGCATCACGTATTCGCGGATCTGCTCCTCGGAGCAGACCTCGAACATCCAGCGGTGAGGTTCCGAGAAGCACCATCCGAGCGCGTTGGTGACCCCGCCGAGCTGTTCCCAGACGGCGGTCTGCGCCAGCACCGGGAGTTCCAGCCCTCCGCGCGAGGCCGGCACGTCCATGCGACTCAGGCCGAGTTCCAGCGCGCGCTGCCGGTGCGCCTGCTTGCGCTCCGCCGGGATCTCGCCGCCATGCAGTTCGGCATGCACCTCCCATGGCCGCAGCTCCTCCACGGCGAAGGCCCGCACCCGTTGCTGCCAGGCGCGCGCTTGATCGGTCAGCGGAACATGCATGATCGGGGCCTCAGGCAATGACGCCGTCGTCGGTGAAGTGTGCGGGAAACACGTTCGCGAGGTATGCGAAGCTGATCCGGCGCGCGCGGCTGGCGCTCATCGATCGATGCGAGATGAGGATATCCATCCACAGGCCGTCGGTCAGGGCGGCCAGGCTGCTGGCGATGACGTCCGCGTCGGCGTTCCTGTAGCGGCCGTCGATGATCACCTGCTTGCAGAGCCCGTGCAGCACGTTGTCATACTCCTGGTCACGCTGTTTGCAGAGCCGCAGGTAGGTGGGCCGCGAGCGAGCCTCCCCCCAGAAGGCGAACCACACCGCGAGTTTCCTGCGGTCGCACAGCGCGGGCTTGAAGTCCAGTTCGACCAGCTGGGCGAGCTTCTCGGCCGCGCTCGGCCCGGCCCGCGCGAGCGCCGTCTCCCAGGCGCTCTTGTACTCGTCGGCCAGGAAACGCAGGGTTTCCACCAGCAGCTTCTCCTTGCTCTCGAAATGCAGGTTGACGATCCCCTGGCTGAGTCCGGCCGCGCGCGCGACGTCGCTGATGTTCGTGCCGGCGAATCCGCGCTTGGCCACCGCATCGATAGTGGCCCTGATCAGCTGCAGCCGACGCTGCTCCTTGGCGGCCTGGCGCCGCTTCAACGGCGGATGCTGCGCTGCGTTACGTTTCATTGCTGCCCTTCTTTCTGCCCTCTCCCGCCTAAGTCGATGATCCGTGGCGAGCAGGCGGTGTCGCCGTGGCGACGTAGTGAAAATACTACATTCCGACCGTCATGTCTGCAACAAAAACTGAATGAAAATTCATTCAGAAATATCTGGACAGGTGACGCGCAGGTGTGTCATCGTGGCGGCGCATATCGAACGACCGACAAGACGCGACGAACTCAGACAGGTGCACCATGGCGCGAACCATCACCCGCTCGAACCAGCATTTCCAGAAGGCTTTGACCCGGCTGCCGCTCGGCGTGGCGTCGAACTTCCGTTACTGGGGACCGGAGAAGACCATCTACGTGAGGCGCGGACGCGGTGCACGCGTCTGGGACATCGACGACAACGAGTACATTGATTACCGGCTCGGCTACGGGCCTTGCATACTCGGCTATGCCGATCCGCGCGTGGACGAGGCGGCACGGGCCGGCATGGAGGTGGGGGGCGTCTTCGCGCTCGCGACGGAGCGCGAATACGAAGTGGCAAGCCGGATCGCCAAGATGGTACCGGCCGCGGAGCTCGTGCGTTTCTCCAACTCCGGCACCGAGGCGGTCATGGCCGCGCTGCGGCTGGCACGCGCCTATACCGGCCGCGAGGGCTACGTGGTCGTCGAGGGCGGCTACCACGGCGTCTTCGATGCGGCGCTCTGGTACACGGCGGTCGAGGGCTGGACGCCGGCGCAGGGCGATCCGGACCTCCTCCCCTACAGCGAAGGGGTGCCCTGGCTGCTGCGCAGCCTCATCTACTCCGTACCGCTGAACGATGCCAACAAGCTCGAGGCGGTGCTCAAGAATCACGCGCACAAGATTGCAGCGCTGCTGATAGAACCCATCATGGGCAACTGCTGCGCGCTGACCGCCGACAGGCAGTACATGCAGGACGTGCGCGCCCTGTGCAGCAAGTACGACGTGCTGATGATCGTCGACGAGGTCAAGACCGGTTTCCGCGTCGCCCGGGGCGGAACCCAGGAACTGATGGGCGTGAAGGCCGACCTCTGCACCTTTGCGAAGGCGATGGCCAACGGATATCCCATCTCCGTGCTGGCCGGCCGCGAGGACGTGATGCGCAAGCTCGGCAACGGTGTGGTGCATGGCGGCACCTACACGGCGCACTCGGTATCCCTGGCGGCCGCGGAGCGCACGCTGCAGATCCTCGATGAGACGCCCGCGCTGGAGACCATCGCCGCCTATGGGCGCGCCTTGCAGGCGGGCATCGGGCGGATCCTCGCACGCCGGGGCATCGCGCATTCGTTCGTCGGCCACCCGTCGATGAGTGGGCTGTTCTTCAGCGAGACGCCGCCGACCAACTACCGCGACTGGGTCAATACCGATTACACCTTCTACGACACCATGGCACCGACGCTGCACGACCTGGGGGTCCTGTGCGAGCCCGACTCGCGTGAACCCTGGTTCGTCTGCGAGGCGCACGACGAGACCTGCCTGGCGCAGACCCTGGAACGCTTCGAGAAGGCCGTCGACATCACCTTGAGGAGGCTCGCGCCGAACGGCATGCGCCAGGCATGAGGTCATCGTACGCGCGAGGCAGTTTCTGATGCCGGGGGATAGAGTGAATAAGTACGATGCGATCGTCGTCGGCGCGGGCCACAACGGGCTCACCAGCGCCGCGTTCCTGGCGAAGGCCGGCCTGCGCGTGCTCGTCTTGGAGCGCAACCCCTACATCGGCGGCGCCGCGGTCAGCCGCGAGCTGCACGCGGGCTGGACGTACTCGAACTGCTCCTACGTCTGCAGCCTGTTCCGCCCAGAGATCTATCGCAGCCTGGAACTCGCCAGGCACGGCCTGCAGGTCATTCCCTATGGCGGCGGCGTCACCTTCACGCGCGACGGCGGCTACTTCGGCAATTACAACGATCACGAGGTCAAGCGCCGCGAGATTGCCCGTCACAGCAGGCGCGACGCCGACGCCTACGATCGCTACGAAGTCGACGTCATGAAGCAGACCCGCTTCATCCGCCCGCTGCTGCTGCGAACGCCGCCCGATCCAGCCTCCTTCAGACCGAGGGACGTGTTCGAACTGCTGTACCTGCTGAGGAAGTTCCACGACCTCGGCGAGCGCCAGATGTACGACACGATCCGTTTCTGGACCATGAGCATCGGCGATTTTCTCGACGAGTACTTCGAGTCCGACGTCATCAAGGCGCACTTCGCCGGCAGCGGCATCATCGGCACTGCGCTGGGGGTGTACTCGCCCGGGACGGCGTACGTGCTCCTGCACCACTACATGGGAGACATCGACGGAAGCATCGGCGCGTGGGGTTTCGCGCGCGGCGGCATGGGCGCGATCACGAAGGCGCTGGGGGCGGCGCTGCAGTCCTACGGCGGGGAGATCCGTACCGACGCCGACGTCGCCCGCATCAGCGTGCGCGACGGCCGTGTCGCCGGAGTCGCCCTGCGCAACGGCGAGGAGTACGAGGCCGACATCGTCGTCTCCAACCTCGACGTGAAGCGCACCTTCCTCAAGCTTTTCGACGAGGGCGACCTGCAGCCGGAGTTCCTGCGCAAGGTACGCAATTTCAAGATCCGTGGCTCTTCCGGAAAGCTGAACATCGCGCTGGACGGGCTGCCGAGCTTCCCGGCGCTGCCGGAGGGCAGTCCGCTGATGACCGGGGACATGCACTTCATAGATTCCCTGGAGCGCATGGAGCGCGCCTACGATGACTGGAAGAATGGCCGCTGGTCGCGGGATCCCTACGTCGACATGCTGATACCGACGCAGATCGATCCGACGATGGCTCCGCCCGGCAAACATTACATGACGGTGTTCGTCCAGTATGCGCCGCCCCGGCTCGCCACCGGCGAGTGGAGCGACGCGGACCGGCAGGCCTTCGGGCAGACGGTGATCGACCAGATCGGCCAGTACAGCCCGAATTTCAAGGATCTGATCCTGCACGCGGAGGTGCGCACGCCGCGGGAGCTGGAGAACGAGGTCGGCCTGACCGAGGGCAACATCTTCCAGGGCGAGCTCACGATGGACCAATTGCTCTTCAACCGTCCCTTCCCGGGCTACGCGCAGTACCGCGGGCCGCTGAAGGGCATGTACATGTGCGGATCCAGCACGCACCCGGGAGGCGGCGTGATGGCGGCGCCCGGGGCCAACGCTGCCCGCGAGATCCTGCGCGACCTGCGCCGTCCGAACACCGTTCCCGCGGATGCCAGCGATGAGTAACGATCGCGACGTCATCGTCATCGGGGCCGGCCACAATGGCCTCGCCTGCGCGGCCTACCTGGCCAGGGCGGGACGCAAGGTCCTGGTGCTGGAGGCTGCCGCCGCCGTCGGCGGCGCGGCGTCGACGGCCGAGTTCGCGCCGGGCTTTTCCGTCTCGGCATGCGCCCATCTCTGCCATCAGCTC
>CAZTPK010000075.1:0-7488 GCA_964614765.1 uncultured Gammaproteobacteria bacterium | reverse complement strand
CCTCGTGCAACGATCGGTGTGGAGTAGCCGTGGATGCCGGACGTGTCGGGTGGAGGCGACGGGGCCTCGCGTGCTTGGTTGCGCAGCCCGCGCGCCGGACCGCCCGGCCATCTGCACCGGGACGATGGTTGTGCGGCGCGCGCAGGGATCCGACGAGAACAAGTCTCGACCACGGGCAGGCCTGGACCCGGCAAGGATACCCGTGAGGCGGCTGTGTCCGTCCATTTCGCGTGCGCGTCAGACGGCGCGCATCTCGTAACACCGCCGTGACCCGGCATTCCTGAAAGTGATTTCGTTCAGGGATCCGTAGATGTCAGGCAATGCCGGGGCGGCGGCTGTGGGACTGGACGTCGGGGTGGCGACGCTATCGCTCCCCGCAGATCGCGTAGGCCTCGATCTCCACCCGTTGCCACGGGCGCAGCGCGGAGGTGATCTGCACCAGCGTGCTCGCCGGGCGTATCGCGTCGAAGGTCTCCAGGTGCGCCTTCGCCACCAGTTCGGCGTCCCTGATGTCCGTGATGTAGACCACGGTGCGCACCACGTCTTTGAAACTCGCGCCGGCCTCGGCCAGTGCGCGGCCGATGATCTCCAGCGCCGCGCACGCCTGCACGTAGGCATCGTTGTTCTCGTTGCCCGGCGGCGCGCAGGTCCCGGAGACGTGAACATGGTTGCCCACCCGCACCGCGCGGGAGTAGCCGAAGACCGACTCGTAGGCGCCGCCGGAAGAGATGTTTTTTCTGGTGCTGCTCATCGCTGCCCTCCGTTATTCATTCTCGTGACCGTTGTGCATCGGTTTCCGGCAAAAAAAAGCCGCTTTCGGCACTGCCGGCAGTGCCGAAAGCGGTTCAATGAGCACCAGGGAAAGTGCTCTAACTGGGAGGTCGTCGAAACACCCGCGCCTGCGACCCGTGTCAGCGCGCCACCACACCCGGGATCCAGTCGGTGCCCGCCAGCGGCACGCCGGCCATTGCCGCGGCCTCGATCGTCAGCCCGACCAGGTCCTCGGGCTCGAGGTGGTGCACGTCGGACTTGCCGCAGGCCCTCGCGAGCGTTGTCAGCTCCATGTTCATCGTCTGGAAATAACTCTTCAGGTGGCGTGCACCGTCCTCCGGTCGCACACGCTCCTGCAACACCGGATCCTGCGTGGTGATGCCGACCGGACAGCGACCGGTGTGGCAGTGATGGCAGGACCCTGGCGCGGTGCCCAGCTGGCGGTAATCGGCCTGCGCCGAAATGCGCTGCGTGCCCTGCACGTAGAAGGAGCTGTTGCAGCCGAGCGCGACCAGGGCCCCCATGCCGATGGAGACGGCATCGGCGCCGAGCGCGATGGCCTTGGCCACGTCCGCGCCGCTGCGGATCCCGCCGGAGACGATGAGCTGCACCACGCCCACCATGTCCATCTCCTCTAGCGCCTCGCGCGCCTGGCGCACGGCGGCGATGGTCGGGATCCCGGTGTGCTCGATGAAGACCTGCTGTGTCGCCGCCGTGCCGCCCTGCATGCCGTCCAGCACCACGACATCGGCGCCCGCCTTCACCGCCAGCATGACGTCGTTCTTCACGCGCGTGGCGCCGATCTTCACGTAGATCGGCACCCGCCATTCCGTGATCTCGCGCAGCTCCTCGATCTTGAGGGCGAGATCGTCCGCGCCCGTCCAGTCCGGGTGCCGGCAGGCGGAGCGCTGGTCCACGCCGACCGGCAGCGTGCGCATCTTCGCCACGCGCTCGGTGATCTTCTGCCCGAGCAGCATGCCGCCGCCGCCGGGCTTCGCGCCCTGCCCCAGCACCACCTCGATCGCATCGGCCTTGCGCAGATCGTTGGGGTTGAAGCCGTAGCGCGACGGCAGCACCTGGTAGACCAGCGTCCTGGAGGACTCGCGTTCCTCCGGCGTCATGCCGCCGTCGCCGGTGGTCGTCGTCGTCCCCAGCATCGTGGCGGCGCGCCCGAGCGCCTCCTTGATGTTGGCCGACAGCGCGCCGAAGCTCATGCCGGCGAAGGTGATCGGCATGGCGAGCTCGATCGGCCTCGACGCGAAGCGGGTCCCCAGTACGGTCCTGGTGGTGCACTTCTCCCGATAGCCCTCCAGCGGATAGCGCGAGGCCGAGGCCGTCAGGAAGGTGAGATCGTCGAAGGTAGGCAGCTTGCGCTTCGCGCCCATGCCGCGGATGTCGTAGACGCCGCGGCGCGCGGCGAGCTGGATGTAGCGCAGCGTGTCGTGGTTGAACGTGTAGTTGCTCTCCAGCGAGAAGTCCTCCGGGAAGGACTCCGCCTCGGGGAAGACGGGCACGGGATGGTTCATCGCTCAGTACTCCTGGTTGGCATCGGGATTCCAGTGGTACAGCGTCCGCGCCGAGGCGACGCGCTTGAAATCCCGCGGGTTGTGGTTGAAGCCCGCGCGGGCGAGGAGCTCCGCGACGGCGGCGTAGTCGGCCTCCGCCATCGGTTCCTCGCGCGCATCAGCGCCGAATCCCTCGATGCGGCCGCGCACGTAGATGACAGCCTCGTACAGCGAGTCGCCCAGCCCATGGCCAGCATCGCCGCAGACGACCAGCCGGCCTGCCTGGGCCATGAAGGCGGACATGTGGCCCACGCTTCCGCCGACGACGATGTCCACGCCCTTCATGGAGATCCCGCATCGGGACCCGGCGTCGCCCTCCACGACCACCAACCCGCCGTGACCGGAGGCCGCCACCGACTCCGAGGCGTAGCCCTTCACGCGCACGCGGCCGGACATGATGTTCTCCGCGAGGCTGCGCCCGGCGTTGCCGTGCACCGTCACGTGGGCCTGCATGTTCTGGCCGGCGGTAAAGTAGCCGGCATGCCCGCTGATGTCGATCTGCAGCGGCGCATCCAGGCCGACAGCGATGTTGTGGGCGCCGTCGGGGTTATCGATGACGACCCGCCGCACGCCCTGCCCGAGCAGATCGCCGTGCAGCATGCGGTTGAGCTCGCGCACGGTCCCCGCCGCCAGGTCGTAGGCGATCGTCTCCCCGCCATGGCGGTTTGCCGGCTGCGCGCGCGCCGCGCGCTTCTCTGCTGTCGCTAGACTTTCCATACGTAGACTAGCTCGGGTTTGGGCTCGTAGATCGAGGCCTCGTTGATGTGCGGAAGATGCTTGAGCGATCGGAACTCCGAGGCGATGGCCACGTAGTCGTCGGTCTCTGCCACCACTGCCGGCTTGCAGGCGAACGGGTCGCGCACCAGCGCCATGCTCTTGCCGTCGCCCATGAGCAGCGTGTAAAAGCCGTCGAGTTCGCGCAGGCCGTGGTTGATGGCGATCCCGAGGTCGTCGCCCTCGGCGAGCCGCCACTGGATGAAGCGCGCCGCCGACTCGGTGTCGTTGTTGCTGTCGAAGTGGATGCCCCGCCGTTCCACGCGCTTGCGGACGCTGTAGGGATTCGACAGCGAGCCGTTGTGGACGATGCAGAAATCCGGACCGGCGACGAACGGGTGCGCATGCCGCGGCGTGATCTCCGACTCCGTCGCCATGCGGGTGTGGCCGATGGCGTGCGTGCCCGTACGCTCGTCGAGGCGGTAGCGTTCGGCGACCTCGCGCGGCAGCCCCACGTCCTTGTAGATGTCCATGGCGTGACCCGTGGACAGCACGTCGAGCGCGGGGAACTCCTCCTGCAGGCACACGAGCACCGGCGCCGGATCGCCGCTGAGTTCGATGATGGCATGCCGACCGTCGGCGTGGAGCCCGACCTTGCCGCCGAGCCGCTTGGCGGCCAGCGTCGAGGACACCAGCGCCCAGTCGTAGTCCGCCGCGGGCGCCAGGACGTTGATGCGCCACGCCTTGCTGTCGGGCGACTGGTTGAAGATGGCGAAACCCGCGGAGTCCGGTCCCCGCTGCGTCATTCCCTCCAGCATCGGGCGCATCAATGCGCCCAGCTGTTCGGAGATTGCCGGCGTCTTCGCCAGCAGACCGACCAATCCACACATGCCTTGCCCCTTTCGATCAGAAGAACTGCAGGTACTGGGCGATTTCCCAGTCCGATACGTGACGGTGATACTCCACCCACTCCATGCGCTTCAGCGTGATGAACTCCTCGACGAACCCGCGGCCCAGTTGCTCGGCGAACAACGCGTCGTTCTCCAGCGCGACGAGCGCCTCGCTCAGCGACTGCGGCAGTAGCGAGATGCCCTCCGTGCGCAGATCCTCCGGCGAGTACTTGTAGAAATTGGCGTTGCGCGGCGGGCCGGGGTGCAGCCTGCGATCCACGCCATCGAGGCCGGCGGCGATCACGGCCGCCGTCCCGAGGTAGGGATTCATCGAGTCCCCCAGGCGCAGCTCCAGACGCCCATAGGGCACGCGCACCATCGAGGTGCGGTTGTTGTCCCCGTAGCAGACGTAGGCCGGCGCCCACGAGGCCCCCGAGAGGGTGCGGCCGACCATCAGGCGCTTGTAGGAATTGACGGTGGGCGCGAGCAGCGCGGCGAGCGCGCCGGCGTGATGCAGCAGACCGCCGCAGAAGTGGTAGGCCAGCTCGCTCAGCCCAAGGCCGTTGCGGTCGTCGTCGTCCTGGAAGAGGTTGCGGCCGGCCGCGTCGGCGATTGAGAGGTGGATGTGCATGCCGTTGCCGGTCGCGTGCGACATGGGCTTGGGCATGAAGGTGCAGATGATGCCCATCTCGTTGGCGATCTCGTTGGCCGCCATCTTCACGAAGGTAATGTGATCGGCGGAGGTCACCGCGTCGGCATAGCGATAGTTGATCTCGAACTGGCCGTTGGCGTCCTCGTGATCGATCTGGTAGACGTCCATGCCGACGGCGCGCAGCGTCTCCGAGAGCCGCTCGAGGAAGCCGCGGCTGCGGTTCAGGCCCTTGTAGTCGTAGGCGGCCTTCGGCTGCGTGTCGGTGTCGTCCACCGGCTGCAGGCGCCCGTTCACGCCCTGCTTGAGCAGCATGAACTCCGGCTCCAGGCCGGTGTTCATCGTCCAGCCGCGCTCGGCGAGCCGCGCCACCTGGGCGAGCAGGATGTTGCGCGTGTCGTAGGGATACGGCTTGCCGCGCACGTGGCCGCGGCAGACGATGCGGGCGTAGCCCGGCATCCACGGCAGCAGCGTCAGGGTGTCGAGATCCCCGATCGCCATGAAGTCCGGGTCGTGCGGCTCCATCGCCATGCCCCAGATGGCGAACCCGGCGAAGCCTGCGCCCTCGGTGAGGATCATGTCCAGGTGCTCCGCCGGCACCGCCTTGGTCTTCGGCACGCCGTGGATGTCGACGAACTGCGCCAGCACGTAGCGCACGTCGTGCTTCTCGAGAAAGGCCTGGGCCTCCTGCGCCGTCATCCCCTTCGGCGCGGCGAGCTCGCCGCGAACACGCGTCCGGAACAGCCGCGCCACCACCTGCTCATTCATCGCTCCCCCCTAACGCCTTTCGGCATCGACTGGTTGTGTAATGACGACCGTTGTATGCGTTTTATACAAATCTTTTGCATTCTATGCAATATCCGGCCCGCGCCGCCCACGCTGCCGCGTCGTGCGCGGCATGCCCCGGCGATGGCGGGGTGAGTCCGGAGCGGGGAGCCCTACGGTCCCAGTGCGTCGCGGATCCGGTACCAGGTCTCGACCACGGGCACGGCGAGCGGCGTCGCCCAATGGAACGGGTGGGTGCGGAACTCGATATCGTCGAACGCCGTGCGGCCCTCGGGATCGCCCAGCACCTTCAGCGCCACCTTGTGGCCGAAATATGTGGAGCGGGAAACCCCCGTACCGCAATACCCGGTCGCATAGTGGATGCCGTCGTGGCATCCGATGTGCGGCATGGTGTCGTGCGTGTAGGCGATGTTCCCGCTCCAGCAGTGCGTGACGCGCACGCCTTCCAGATCCGGGAAGACCGCGGCCATGTCCCGGCGCAGGTGCTCGTAAGCCGCGGACGAGCCCTGCGAGGCGAGGCGGCCGACCCGTCCGCCCCACAGCATCCTGCGCCCGTCCGGCGAAGGCCGGAAATAGTGAAACACCCGCGCGCTGTTGCCGTAGACCCTGCCCTTGGGCATCAACCGCGCGATCCGCTCGGGGGCCAACTCCTCCGTGGCGATGATGGCCGAGCCGATCGGGATCACGCGCTGGCGCACCCATGGCAGCGCACCGGTCGTATAGCCGTTGGTGGCGATGACGACGTCGCGTGCCTCGATCGCGCCGCGCGAGGTGTGCACGCGAACCCGCGGTCCCTCGCGCGCCGTCCCCGTGACCGGTGTGAACGGCAGCAGCAGGGCGCCGGCGGCGCGCACGCGCTCCACGAGGCCCTTGTGGTAGAGGCCGGGGTGCAGCGCGGCGTCGTTGGGCAGCACCGAGCCGCCGAAGTAGCGGTCCGATCCGATCTCGGCGTGCTGCTCGTTCCTCGGCACCATGAAGAACTCCACACCGGCGTATCGCTTCAGATCCTCCATGCCGCGCGCCATGGATTCGTAGTGCGCGGGATGCATGCAGCCGCGGAATCGCCCCACGCGGCGGAAGTCGCAGGCGATGCCTTCACGGTCGATGAGCTCGGCGATGTAACTCAGCATCGCGGTTCCCTCGTTAACCAGCGCCCGCGCCTTCGCCTCGCCGTACAGCTCGACGAGCCGGCGCACCGTGAACTTCTGGTTGCCGCTCCCGACCTGGCCGCCGTTGCGCGTGCTCGCGCCATGGCCCAGCGCCTGCGCCTCGAGCACGGCGACGCTGCGGCCGGCGCGCGCGAGCGTGAGCGCCGCGGACAGTCCCGTGTAGCCCGACCCCACCACCGCCACGTCGATGGATTTTGGGACAGGCGGCGGCTCCCCCGCCACCCGCGGCGCCGCCGCCCCCCCCCCCCGCGTGAACCGCACCCGTTCGTCGAACATGCAAGCCTCCTGGAATTGTGCGACTGCAACACGAGTCGGGGGGATCGGCGCCCCCTAATGCCTGTGATGCAAGTCTATTGCGTTTTATGCAATCTGTCTCTACGCTGGGATCGCAAGACCTCCGTGCCGCACCGGCGGAAGTCCGCACCCGAACCCACGACTGAAACCCGCAACATCATTTTGGGGGAGCACATGAGTCAAGTGATAGAAGGAACCGCGGCCACACCCTCGCGGACCGCCGTCGCCGACGGCACACCATCCGAGTTCGGATGGATCGAAGAGAAGATGGGCGAGCTGCACCGCACGATCGGCTGGAAGGATGCGTTCTGGGTGGCGAGCGGCGTGCCGGCCCTGGTGCTGTTCTCCATCGGCGGCATCGCCGCGACGGTCGGCAAGCCCTCCTGGCTGTGCTGGACGCTGTCGGTGCTGTTCGGCTTCTTCCAGGCGTTCGTGTATGCCGAGATTGCCGGCCTGTTTCCCGGCAAGTCCGGCGGCGCCTCCATCTACGGCGCGGCCGCCTGGGTGCGCTACAGCAAGATCATCGCGCCCCTGTCGGTGTGGTCCAACTGGCTGGCGTGGACGCCGGTGCTCACCATCGGCAGCGGCATCGCCGCCGGCTACATCCTCACCGCGCTGTTTCCCGCCGACGCTGCCGTCAACACCTGGGA
>CAZTPK010000074.1:0-7530 GCA_964614765.1 uncultured Gammaproteobacteria bacterium | reverse complement strand
CTGGAGCCGGTATCCACCTGGTGCCTGGAGACCGGTGGCGTGCACCGGGTCTACGTCGAGGACTGCGGCAGCCGCGACGGCACACCCGTAGTGTTCCTGCACGGCGGACCGGGCTCCGGCTGCAAGCCTTATCACCGGCAGTTCTTCGATCCGGCACGCTACCGCGTCATCCTCTTCGATCAGCGCGGCTGTGGCCGTTCCACCCCGGCCGGGGCGACGGCGGAGAACACCACCGCGGATCTGATCGCCGACATGGAGGCCATCCGCGAGCGCCTGGGGATAGAGCGCTGGGTGCTGTTCGGCGGATCCTGGGGGGCGACGCTGGCGCTGCTCTATGCGCAGCGGCACTCGGGGCGGGTGCTGGCGATGATCCTGCGCGGCACCTTCCTCGCCCGCCGGCGGGACGTCGACTGGTTTTTCCGCGACGGCGTCAGCCGCATCTTCCCGGACGCGTGGGAGACGTTCACCGCCGCCTTCCCGGCTGTCGCCGACGGCGACTACGTCGCGGCCGCCTGCGAAGAGATGCGCTCCGGAGACCCGGCCAGGCGTACGGCATGCGCGCGTGCGTGGTCGGACTGGACCGGCAAGGTGGTCACCTATCTGCTGCCCGAGTCGCCAGCGACCGAGCCGACGCCCGAACAGACGGAGCGCATGCGCAACGAGGTGAGCGTGGAGACCCACTATGCGCAGCATCGCTACTTCATCGAGGAGAACCAGGTCCTGCGCGACGTGCCGCGGCTGCCGCGGGTCCCGACCGTGATCGTCCACGGCCGGCGCGATCTCACCTGCACGCTGGAGGCGTCGTGGACGCTGCATCGGGCGCTGCCGCATTCGAGACTCGTCATCCTGCGCGAGGCCGGCCACCTCGCCAACGAGCCGGCGATGATCGATGCGCTGGTGTCGGCCACCGAGCAACTGCATGAGGCCCTGCAATGCCCCTGATATCCAGACTGCACGGCCCCGCGCCGCTCATCATGGGGATCCTCAACGTCACCCCCGACAGCTTCTCCGACGGCGGCATGTTCACGCGTCCCGAGACCGCGGTGGCGCACGCGCTGCGGATGGTCGAGGAGGGCGCGGACATCCTCGACATAGGCGGGGAGTCCACGCGTCCCGGCTCCAGGCGCGTCGATGCCGAGGAGCAGATCCGGCGCACCTGCGGCGTCATACGCGCGCTGCGCGCGCACGTCCCGGCGACGATCGCGATCAGCATCGACACGACGCTGCCCGCGGTCGCGCGCGAGGCGCTGAACGCGGGCGCCGACCTCATCAACGACATCCACGGCGGCGGCGAGCCGGGCATGCTCGAGCTGGCGGCCGAGCGGCGGGCGCCGATCGTCATCATGCACATGCAGGGCACGCCGGAGACCATGCAGGTCAATCCCACCTACAAGGACGTGGTCGCCGAGGTGCACGAGTTCCTCTTGCGGCGCGCGGCGCAGGCGGAGAAGCTTGGCCTGCCGCGCGATCACATCGTCATCGACCCGGGCATCGGCTTCGGCAAGACGCGTGAGCACAATCTCGCGCTCATACAGGCACTGCCGCGTTTCGCGGCCAGCGGCTACCCGGTGTTGCTGGGGACCAGCCGCAAGCGGTTCATGGGCTCGATCTGCAACGAGACGGACCCGCGCGAGCTGATCGGCGCCACCTGCGCGACCACCGCGCTCGGCGTGGCCGCCGGCGCGCGCATCTTCCGCGTGCACGACGTCAAGCCCAATCGCCAGGCCGCGGACATCGCCCACGCCTTGAGGGCCGGTGGTTGACGGCCGGCCGCGGGCGATGTCAGGCTTTCATTCAGGGCTGATTCACCGCCCCGGCGCTGTCATGAAAAAGAACCGTGAGTGAGAGTCCCGACGTTGCCATGAGGAAGATCCGCGTATCCCGACTGCTGCTTGCCTCGGCGGCGCTCGCTGCCGCCCCGATCGCGCCGGCCGACGTCTCGCCCGTCGGGCGCTGGAAGGTGGTGAGCGATCAGACCAACCGGCCCGTGGCCATCATGCAGGTCTTCGAGCGGGACGGCGAGTACGGCGGATACATCGAGCGGATCCTCGAGCGGCCCAAGGACGCCGCGGTGCAGGTCTGCGGGCGATGCCCGGGCGAGCTCAAAGGGCAGCCGATCGAGGGCCTGGTCATCATGCACGGGCTGAAGGGCAGCGGCGGGTAATTCAGCGGCGGCCACATCCTGGATCCGGATTCCGGTCATTATTACCGGGTCAAGATGACGGTCGGCCCGGAGGGCCAGACGCTGAAGGTACGCGGCTATCTCGGCATCTCGCTGCTTGGGCGCACCCAGACCTGGTACCGCGTCGACTGAAGGCGGGGCGCTCCCCGCATCGACTCGCCCCCCTCGAGGTGGAGGCTCACCTCTTCCGGTCGCGGCTGTCGGGGCCGCACGACAACCTCCTTCGTCGTGCCCGTGTGGGTGTGGTGGCGGCGGCTGAAGGCTGTTGAACCGAACGGCTCAAGCCGCTGAAAACCCTCCGCAATACCTCGACATCTAAAGGGGATTCCGAAGCCGCCGATGTGGCAGGCGGATTGCTAAAGTCCCTTTGCGTACACGCCAGCAGCGGGGGCATGCAAGGAACCCGGGTCACGCGGTCAGGGGTTGAGCAGCCCAGCCGCTGGCTGAAGCAGACGGGGCGGAACCGGACAGGGAAACCCGGTTCGGCCCGGCCGTCTCCGCCGCCACACCGGAAGGTGGCAAACGCCCGCTGCGCGCGGGCGTTTTCTTGTCCGTGGCGCGCCGCCTAGGCAGGCAGCGGTGACTCCGGCTGCTTCGCCTCCGCGTCGAGCAACGCCCTGGAGTTCTTGGGATTGCGGAACAGGATCGGCTTGGCGGCCGTTTCCCTGCCCGCGGCGATCCGCGCGGCGCGATCGATGACCTCGGTGATCACGTGGTGGTGCGGTGACTTGTCGCAGACCGGGTCGGCGTTGGCGGCATCGCCCGTCAGCATGTAGGCCTGGCAGCGGCAGCCGCCAAAGTCCTTCTCCTTCTCCGGGCACGAACGGCACGGCTCCTTCATCCACTCGAAGCCGCGGAAGCGGTTGAAGTCCGGCGACTGGTTCCAGATCCACTCCACGCTGTGCTGCCGCACGTTCGGGAACTCCATGCCCGGCAGCTGACGCGCTGCATGGCAGGGCAGGGCCGTGCCGTCCGGGGCGATGGTCAGGAACACCGCGCCCCAGCCGTTCATGCACGCCTTCGGCCTCACCTCGTAGTAGTCGGGCACGACATAGAAGATGCGCATCCTGCCCTTCAGCCGCTCCTGGTATTCGTGCGCGACCGGCTCGGCGCGCTCCAACTGCTCGCGCGTGGGCAGCAGGTGCTCGCGGTTGTGATACGCCCAGCCGTAGTACTGGGTGGTCGCCAGCTCGACGTAGTCGGCCTCGAGATTGACCGACAGGTCCAGCACGTCGCGGATCTGATCGATGTTCTGACGGTGCAGGACGAAGCACAGCACCATCTCGTAGCCGTGCTTCTTGACCATGCGCGCCATCTCCAGCTTGTGCTGGAAGGCGTCGGTGCCGGCGATGAGATTGTTCAGCTCCTCGCTCGAGGCCTGGAAGCTCACCTGGATGTGATCCAGGCCGGCGTCCTTGAAGGCCTTGATGCGCTTCTCGTCCATGCCCAGCCCGGAGGTGATGAGGTTGGTGTAGAAACCGAGCTGGCGCGCCTCGGCGATCAGCTCCTCGAGATCCTGGCGCACCAGCGGTTCGCCGCCGGAGAAGCCGAGCTGGGCGGCGCCCATCTTGCGCGCCTCGCGCAGCACGCGCTTCCAGTCGTCCGTGGAGAGCTCGTTCTTGTACTTGGCGAACTCCAGCGGATTGGAGCAATACGGGCACTGCAGCGGGCAGGCGTAGGTCAGCTCGGCGAGCAGCCAGAGCGGCTTATTGGGCAGGTTTGGGACGTATCCACTGTTGCTCATGGGCAACCTCCATAAAGGCGTATACGTCGTTGTCGAGCTCGACGCCGGGATACGCCTGTTTCAGTTCGGAAATGATTGCGGCGACGCTGCGCGTGCCGTCGATGCGCTTCATGATCTCCGCGGAACTGCTGTTCAGCTTGATCATGCCCTCCGGATACAGAATGACCCAGCAGTTCTGGGCCTCTTCCCACTGCAGGCGCTTGCCGGGCACGATCTGCGGGACGCTGTCGGCGCCGTACACCTTGCCGGTGGGTCTGATCTCTTTCGCTTCAGCCATGTCGGTCCGCCTCTGCCGGCTTCACTCCGGGATGTTGTGGTAGGGCGGCTTCTTGTCGATGTAGGCCACCCACATGCAGTCGAGCATGGTCCACAGGATGTCGAGTTTCAACTGCAGGATGTTCAGCGCGCGCTCCTGCAGCTCGCGGGTGTTGAAATGATCCAGCGTGATCTGCAGCCCGTGTTCGACGTCGCGGCGCGCCTCCGAGAGGCGCTTGCGGAAGTAGGCGTAGCCCTTCGGCTCGATCCACGGGTAGTACTCCGGCCACTTGTCCAGGCGCTTCTGATGGATCTTCGGGGCGAACAACTCGGTGAGCGAGGAGCACGCGGCCTCCTGCCAGGAGGCGCTGCGGGCGAAATTGATGTAGGCGTCTATGGCGAAGCGCACGCCGGGCAGCACCATCTCCTGGGAGTACATCTGCTCGCGCGTGAGGCCCACAGCCTCGGCGAGCTGCAGCCAGGCCTCGATGCCGCCCTCGTCGCCCTTCGTACCGTCGTGATCGATGATGCGCTGGATCCAGTGCCGGCGCACCTCCCGGTGCGGGCAGTTGGCCATGATCGCCGCGTCCTTCACCGGGATGATCACCTGGTAGTAGAAGCGATTCGCCACCCAGCCCTGGATCGCCGGCTTGTCGAGCTTGCCCGAGTTCATCAGCAGATGGAACTCGTGGTTGATGTGGTAGAACTTCTCCTTCTCGCGCAGCTTGGCCTCGAACTCCGCGCGGGACCAGGCGGGCTGCGGCGGGGGCTTGGGCCAATCCAGGGGTAGCTCGAAGAGTCTGTGGGTTCTCATATCGTTATCTCCATGCCGTCATAGGAAACCTCCCAGCCCGCCGCCTCGCAGGCGGCGCGCTCGGGGCTATCCTCCAGCAGGATCGGATTCGTGGTGTTGATGTGGATGAAGATCTTGCGCTTGACGCCGAGGTCGCGGAACGCCGCGATCGTGCCGATGGCCGGGTCCGGCTCGTTGACGCTCATGTGGCCCATGCGCTGGCCGGTCTTCACGCCGACACCGTCCTTGATCATCTCGTCGTCGGTCCACAGCGTGCCGTCGAAGAGCACCAGCGGCGCGTCGCGCAGGCGGTCACGGAGCTCCGGGGGCATCGAGGCGCACCCCGGTATGTAGAAGAAGCGCGTCCTGCCTTCGGCGTCCCGGACCTCCAGCGCCACCGTGTCCTCCTCGACGGAACCGAAGTTCGCGCCCTTGGTGGCGTCCTCCAGCCACAGCGCCACCTTGCCGGGGACCGAGAAGGGCACCACAACGATGCCGGAGCCGCTGCCGTCGACGTTGCGGAGCTCGGTCGGCTGATCCAGCGTCAGCACCTCGCGCTTCACGAATTGCGGGTTCAGGACGTTGAAGATCTTGTTGTCCGCCAGCACACCCTGCACGCGGCGCGTGCCGTATACGGTCAGGGGCTGCGACTCACGCAGGGTGAGCAGGCCAGTGACGTGATCGACGTCGGCGTTGGTGAGCACGGCGCCCTGGATGGGGCTGTGGCGCAAGCCCATGCCGTGTTTCGGATGCAGGATGGGGTTATCGTTGATCTGCTGGCGCAGATCGGGCGAGGCGTTGAACAGGAACCAGCGGTCGCCGTCGTTGCTGACGGCAATCGACGATTGCGTGCGCGGGCGCGCATTGGCGGCCCTCTCGCGCGCGCGCCGGCTGTTCGGATGGTTGCAGTTCCACTGCGGGAAACCGCCGCCCGCGGCGGAGCCCAGTACGTGTATCCTCATCGTGTCCTTTTGAGTGCTTTCTCGTGGCTCTGGATCGAGTCCACGCCCTGTAGATACGACTCAGCCCTGTATTGATGGCCTGGAGAGTATCGCCATCCGCACAGGGCTGCGCCGGTGAAACACAAGGGGGGACCTCGCGGTGCCCCCCGTACCGCACCGTCGGATTAACGGTTGCTGATGTACATCGTCACTTCGAAGCCGAAGCGGACATCGGCAAAGGCAGGGGTTTCCCAGCTCATGACGTTTCCTCCAAGTCGTTGTTGAACATTCGGTGGTCAATTGTCTTGACCTCCACCCTTGGCCGGCGTTTCGCGCTCGAGGACGCGCCTCGCCGCCGTCTATGCTTCAGCACCCGGCGTGCCAGCTTTAGACGTCTTCTAACCGCGCAGGCCGCCGCCGACTAATATCTGCCTAAAAACAGATAGTTGTGGATACGCTTGCGGCAGCATGACGTCTGCACCGGGCCGAGTCGGGGAGGTCTGGCTTCGCCACGCTGGTTGATGACAAACAACCGAGTGGTTCAAATTCTGCATTCCCCGGCGCGGCGCCCACGCAGGTGGTCCCGGCCGCCTCCGTGCTAACGCGTTCATCGGCCCGCGGCCCGACGTCGGCCCGCAGAGGGGCCGATTGCGCGCAGCCCGCGGGCGCAGGCTACCATCCGGCGCAGCGGCGCCTCGATATCCTCCCAGCGGCGGGTCTTCAAGCCGCAGTCCGGGTTCAGCCACAAGCGTTCGGCCGGAAAGATCTGGAGCAGCGCTTCGGCGTGTTGCCGGATCTCCGCTTCCGAGGGTTGCCGCGGCGAATGGATGTCGTAGACGCCGGGACCGATTTCGTTCGGATAACCGGCCTCGCGCAAGGCGTGCAGCAGCCCGCTGCCCGAGCGCGCCGCCTCGACGGTGACCACGTCGGCGTCCATCTCGCGCAGGGTCTCGAGGATGTCATGGAACTCGCTGTAGCACATGTGCGTATGGATCTGCGTGCCCGCCCCGACGCCGCCAGTGCACAGGCCGAAGGCCCGGGCCGCCATGCCGAGGTACGGCGCGCGATCGCGCCCGCGCAGCGGCAGCCCCTCGCGCAAGGCCGGTTCGTCGATCTGGATGATTGGCGTGCCGGCCGCCTCCAGATCCATGACCTCCTCGCGCACGGCGAGCGCGAGCTGCATGCAGATCTCCTCCGCCGGCGCATCGTCGCGGGTGTAGGACCACTGCAGCAGCGTCACCGGTCCCGTCAGCATGCCCTTCACGGGCTTGAGGGTCAGCGACTGGGCGTAACGCGTCCACTCCACGGTGATGGCACGGGGGCGCCGCACGTCGCCGTAGAGGATCGGCGGCCGCACGCAGCGCGATCCGTAGCTCTGCACCCAGCCGTGGGCGGTCAGGGCCACGCCCTCGAGGTGCTCGCCGAAATACTCCACCATGTCGCCCCGCTCCGGCTCACCGTGCACCAGCACGTCCAGGCCGAAGTCCTCCTGGGCGCGGATGACCCGAGCGATCTCCGCGCGCAGCCGCTCGCGGTAGCTCGCCGCGTCCATGCGGCCCTCGCGGTGATCGCGGCGCGCCCGGCGCAGCGCCTCGGTCTGCGGGAAGGACCCTAT
>CAZTPK010000073.1:0-7580 GCA_964614765.1 uncultured Gammaproteobacteria bacterium | reverse complement strand
ACGAGGCCAAGGGCGTGACCGACAAGGACTTCCAGCTCGCGAGGAAGATCGAGGAGGTGATCATGTGGCAGCCGGGCAAGGAGGAGGGCAGTGCCCTGCCTGGCACGCCCGATGACCCGCGCTTCAAGTACGTGAAGTACGACTAGGGAAACTCTGCAAATGGCAGAGCTTGCTGTGGTACGTGGATGCACCGCCATTCTCGATGGCTGCAGGCCATCGCAAATGGCGGTCGGCCTGAATCACACTTCCTGCCGGCCGCGCTCTGAGAACTCCAGGATGGACCTGTTCAGAGCTTCCTCAGGAGCGCCAGCGTCAGCGGCTTGCCGCATGGGTGGCCGCCCGCAGACCTTGTCGATCAGGCAATATCTGGACTGAAGTCTGAACGAGGCCAGGGAACATCATGCGGAAGTCGGGACGCTGGTGACGCAGGCGCGCCGGCCGGTAGTTTTAGCTGCCGAGGTTGAGCCGTGACTACCACCAGGCGTTCTTCGCGTCGACAGTGGAGACCGGATCGCTCGGCAGGCTCTGCTGTCCGCTGAGCGTCTGCGCGGTCACCGAGTAGGTGTGCGCCACGCCATCGTCGGCCCCCACGTCCACGTAGAAGAATCCTCCGCGCGTCGAGATCGGCAGAGGCACCCCGTCGCGGTAGACCACGTACTCGTAAACATCCGCCTCCGGGTTGCGCTGCCACTCGATTAGATAGGAGTCCAGGAAGCGCGTAAGCTGCACGCCTTGTGGCGGCGAAGGGATCGCCGCCGTCAGCGGCAGCCTGGAGTTCCTGGTCCAGGTCAGTCGACCGACGCGACGATTGCCCGCGTAGCGCTCGCCCCGGAACCGGTTATCCGTGACGGTGACCGAAGCGGCGTAATCGAACATGAAGGCGTAGGGCCTGTTGGTCGGCACCGCGCCCGGACGCCCGATGATCGTATTGGCAAGCACATAGATCGACTTCATTCGCGGATCGGGGGCGTCACTGCCGATATAAACGCCGAATGCGCTGCCGGCCACGTCGTTGGAAACCAGTATGGTGTTCGAGGCTATGCTGTTGTAGCCGCTGGAGTAGCGGTCGCGTATGCCGTAGACATTGTTCTCCACGTACGCGCCGCTGCTGGCCGCCGAGGAGTACTGCACGTCGATCCAGTTCGCGACGACGCGGTTGCCAGAGGCCCCATCGGTGGTTCCCTGCTCCCATCCGTCCAGGATGATGCCGCGGCCGTCGTCGCTGACAATCTGATTGCGCGTGACGTTCACGTTGTGACTCTTTGCGACCAGGATGCCGTACGGCGCCTTGGATCCCGGGCTCCGCTTCTGCTGAATCCTGTTGAGGTAGATGTTGGAGCGGTTTCTCGTCATCGTTCCTACGTACGCGAGCTGCATGCCCCGGTGGCCGGCGACGAGAATGTTGTCGTGGATCTGGACGCCGCCTTGCTGCCGGGCGGCGACGTTGATCGGATCTGCGCCTGCACCGTCTATTGCGGTCGTGCCGCCGCGCACCTCGATGTAGCTGCGCAGGATGTTGGAGTTGTTGAAACTGTAGCTTCGGCCGGCATCGATTCCGTTGCATTGCCGGCCCGTGGTCCTGATCACCATGTCCATGACGGTGTGGGGCCCTACCTGCCAGCTCGCGCCGTAGAAGTAGATTGCCGGTGAACGCGCGGTCCTGCCGGCGCCCTGGAGGATGGTTCCGTTCTTGATCGTCACCTTGTCGATACCGATTGCGACATACACGCCGTAGACGCTGTTGGTGCTCGCTGCCGCGTTGTAGGTGATGGTGTGCCCGTTGAGATCAAGGGTCACATTGTCCGCCGTGATGGCCACGGCCGTGCCGTTCGCCACGAGATCGGTCTGCAACGTATAGACCTGACCCGGCGTATTCAGGCGCAATGCCGCGGCCGGCGCGGCCGCACCTGACCGGCCGGCCGGATTCGCTGTGCACGCGCGCGTGGTGACCGGCGCTCCCGCGTTGCAGCCAATGGGCAGGCTCCCGGTCACCGTTCGACTCTGGGTACCGGCGCTGCAAAGGCTCCACGCCGAATAATAGTAAGCCGTGCACGCCAGATCCGCCGCGCGGACCGCGGAGAGCGGGATCAGTGTGAGCGCCACGCAGGAGAGGACGGCCGCGTGAAGCAGTTTCATGAACCGCGGCCGGCACATCGCATGCGGAGAACGGATCAAACAGCGGACCATCGAAATGAACATGGCTCCAAGACTCTATCGCCAAGGGCATCGCAGGTACCCCGATTGTGAGGGATTTCTGCCGGGTTTTGCACACCAACACGCAACCTGCACGGGTTTCCGGCGCGCGAGCGTGCCGATTCAGTGGAAAACGCAGCTCGGTAGCCAAAATCTTGACTCCGGCTAGGGCGATTGCCGCCGAAAAGTCCGGCGCCGGTGCGACCGACGGCCGCAATCGCAATCCTTCGGCGGCGTGCGACAGGTCACAACTCCATCCGTGGACCGGGCGTTCGCCGGGCGAGCAGTCCACCGGACTGTTCGCTCTCTCCGGCTCACCCGTGCTGCGCGCGTCGCCGAGGCGCGCCCGGCAAGACCATGGCACCCCGCTTCAACATGGTCGGCGCCCCGCAGGATAGGAGAACGGTCTCCGGATTTCCGTGTCTCCCGGGGAGCCAGAACGGTGACGCGTCCTTCAAGCAAGCTCGGCAAGAGGCAGTGCTTCCTGCGGTGCATGGATGCGCCGGCATCCTCGATGGCGGCAGGCCTTCGACGATGTGGGTCTGCAGCAATCACACGTCCTCCCGACGGTGCGCTGACAGGTCCAGGACTGACCTATTCAGAGCCTCCGTCAAGTAGGGCGGGAACCCGGGGTCAGTACTGAATCGCGAAGGCGGCCAGGGCGATGCCGGAGATCGCCAGCTCCATGGCGCGCCCGTTGATGCCGGCCGCGGGCGGGATGCGGTCCATGGCCTCCGCGGTGATCAGGATCTCGCCGGCCTCGGCGACGTCCTCGCCCAGCTTCGAGGCACGGTTGACCGCGTGACCGTAGAGGTCGTCGTCCCCCAGCAGGAGCACGCGCCCGTGGTCGATGCCGCAGGCGACGCGGATATCGAGCGCATCCTCCGTCAGCAGGTTCGATGCCGCGAAGGCGAGATTCAGCGCGATCGCCGCGCGCGCCGCCTGCGCGGGATCCGGGAACGCGGCATAGCAGTTGTCGGCCTCGAACTTCACGACCCGTCCCTGGTGGCTCTCCACGATCGGCAGCGCGGTGAGCTGCATGCGCCGGATCATCGAGAGGTAGTGCACGATGCCGTGTCGCTGCGCCAGCATCGAGAAGCCGGACATGTCCACCACCAGGACGCTCATCTCGGCGCCGAAGCGTTGCCAGATCTCCGTTTCGATCCCCGCCCTCGGCCCGGATTCGCCCTGGCGCGAGTAGGCGATGAGCAACTCCTCGAATCGCTTGTCGATGCCGGCCTTCATGCTCGTCTCCCGGGTCGATCGGCGCTGGGGTGCGCGGCCGCCGCGACGACCGCGGCCAGGGCGGCGGGCTGCGCGCGCGAGGTCCCTCCGCTTCCTTGTCGGTTCGCCATGTTCGCCATCGTTCTTGCCGGCGCACATCTTGTCAAGCCGACGGGAACTTCCAACGCCCAGGGTTTTGCCGTAAGGTCTGGCGATGCGCGTGTACGAGAAGCTGACCAGCACGATCGCCCGCGATCTCGAGCGGTTCGTCGACACCGTCATGGCCTTCCTGCCGGGGTTCTTCACTGCGCTGCTGCTGCTCGCGGTGGGCTGGGTTCTGGCGCGCCTGCTCAGGTTCATCATCCGGCGGCTCGGAACCGGGCTCGATCACCTGGCCACGTCGCTCGGCATCGCCGACCGCATGCCTTGGCTGCGGACGAAGTGGTCGATATCGCGGGTCCTGAGCGGCGTGGTCTACTGGCTGACGCTGCTGTTCTTCATCGTCGCGGCCGCCGAGAGCGTCGGTCTGCCGGGCGTGGCGCACTGGATCACGCAGGGCATCGGCTACACGCCGCGGCTGTTCGCGGCGGCGCTGATCATGCTGGTGGCCTACGCGCTGTCGGCCGTGATGCGCGACATGCTGGTGAGCAGCGCGCTGCGGCTTCGGCGCGAGCAGTCGCTGCTGCTCGCGCGCATCTTCCACCCGCTCATCCTCGTCGTCGCTGGCCTGGTGGCCGCGGATCAGCTCGGCCTGGACGTCGGCCTGCTCGCCAGCCTGGTCACCATCGCGGCCGCGGCGGCCTTCGGCGGCCTGGCATTCGCGTTCGGCATGGGCGCAGGCAGCACCGTGGAGAACATCTTCGCGATACGCGAGCTCAGGCGCATGTACCGGCCCGGTGCGCGGGTGAGGGTAGGCGAGGTGGAAGGCGTGATCGTGGAGTTCAGCAGCACCGCGGTAATCGTGGACAGCCGGGCGGGCCGGGTGATGGTTCCCGGCCAGGTCTTCGGCAGACAGGCCTCCATCCTGCTCGATCGCAACGAGGCCGAGCATGCCTGATGCGCTGGCGCGGCAGCTGCTGGTCCATCATCCGCTCGCGGCCGCGCGCATCCTGGAGCGCTATCCGGCCGAGGAGTCGGCGTCGATGCTCGACGGTCTGGCCGGGGATGCGGCCGCCGAGCTGCTCGCGCAGATGCCGCCGCAGGCTGCGGCGCAGATCCTGCAGCATCTGCCCGAGCGGTGGCGAACCGAGGTCTTCCCCCGGATCCAGGCTGGACTGGCGGCGCAGATCGCCGCGCGCATGCCGCAGCCGGAGGTGGATTCGATCCTGCAGGCCATCCCGCTGGTGCACTCCACGTCCATACGCAACGCCATGCGGCAGCCGCCGGGCACCGCCGGCTCGATCATGCGCACCGACGTGCTCACCCTGGGTGCGGCGCTGAGCGCCGCCGAGGCGAGGGACCTGGCACGGGCGGCGAAGCACGCGCTGCTGCCGGTCCTGTTCGTGGTCGACGGGCTGCGTCATCCGACCGGCGTGGTGGACGTGGCCGATCTCTGGTTGGCCGAGGAGGCCACGCCGATCGCGGAAGTGGCGCGACCGTGTCCGCGGCCGGTCGCCGCGCGCATGAAACTGGGACTGGTCCTGCGTGAATCGACATGGACGACGGCGGCCTGTCTGCCGGTGATCGACACCGACGGCAGCCTGCTGGGTGTCATCGCGCAGGCCGATCTGCTGCGCGTGGCCTTGGATCTCCGCGGCGCCGCCCCCTCCGGCGGCGCGACGCTGACGGACGCAGCCATGGCCTTCGGCGAGCTGCTGTGGAGCATGGGCGCCGCGGCCATCGAGCAGGCCGGCGGAGATCGGCGATGAGCGCGATGCCGGATGTCGCCGCGGCGCTGCGGGAGAGGCTTTGCACCGATTTCCCGGGCGAGGCGGCCGACGTGCTCGAGCGGCTGCCGATCGAGGCGGCCACTGCGGCCCTCGCCGCGCTGCCGGCAGCCGTCGCCAGGCCGGTCTGGGAGCGGCTGTCGCCGGAGGTGGCCGTGCTGATGATGCGCGCGTCGTCGGCCGAGGATCGCGTCTCGACACTCGCGGCGATGGACGTGACCCGCGCGGCGCCGCTGTTAGCGCAACTCGACGCGCACACTCGGATGGAGTGGCTCGCAAAGCTGCCGGCGGCGGCGCAGGTCAACCTGCGGCACCTGCTGAGCTACCCGGAGGACAGCGCCGGAAGACTGATGAACCCGCGCTTCACCAACATCAGCCGCGATTGCACCGTGCGCGAGGCGCTGGATCGGCTGCGTCGTTTCGGCGGCGTGGGGACCCGAACGGTCTACCTGGTGGACGTGGAAGGCCGCCTGGACTGCTGCGCGGAGCTGCAGGACCTCGCGCTGGCCGACCCGCAGGAGCCGATCGCGCGCTACGCGCACCCGGTGCGGGCGGTGGTCGAGCCCGTCGCCGACAGCGAGGAGATACTGCGGGTGATCGAGCAGCAACGCGTGGACTCCGTGGCCGTCGTGGACATCAACCGCAAGCTCATCGGCATCGTCCGCCAGGACGCGATCATCGACGCCGCGCGCGAGGACGCCGCCGACGACATGCTCTCGATGGTCGGCGCCAGTCCCGACGAGCGGGTCCTGTCCTCGCCGCTCACCGCCGTGGTCAAGCGCCTGCCTTGGCTGCAGATCAACCTCGTCACCGCCTTCCTCGCCGCGGCGGTGGTGGGCGTGTTCGAGCCGATCATCGCGAAGTTCACGGCGCTGGCCGTGCTGCTGCCGGTGGTCGCCGGCCAGTCGGGCAACACCGGCGCGCAGGCGATGGCCGTGACCATGCGCGGCCTCTCGCTGCACGAGGTGAACCTGAGTCACTGGCCGCGGATCGTGATCAAGGAGTTCTGGACCGGCGGCTGCAACGGCATCGCCGTGACGCTGACGACGGCCCTCGGCGTGTACCTGTGGAGCCAGTCGATCGGGCTGGTGCTGATCGTGGCGATCGCCATGGTCGTGTCCATGATCATCGCCGGCATCGCCGGGGCCGGCGTGCCGCTCCTCCTGACGCGTCTCGGGCAGGACCCGGCCACCGCCTCCTCGATCATCCTCACCACGATCACCGACGTGATGGGCTTCTTCAGCTTCCTCGGCACCGCCACACTGCTGTCGCGACTGCTGTGAGGCGGCGAGGTCCCGAGCACTGAACGCGGCGCCGGGGGGCGCGACGGAACCAGCCGAGCCGGGACCCCGCTCGCGTCCGATGCGCCGTTCCGGTCGCGGGTCCGGCGCGCCCCGATGTCGCGCGTAATGGGCAACGCAGCTCGACATCACGGTAGCGCCCGGGACAGGATGCCCCGCGGGCGGCAGCCGGGCTCCGAACCGGAAAGGCGGGCGCCGACGTGGAGTTCCGCCCTGTCATTCAGCGGGAGATGCGCCTTCCGCTCGTACCCGCCCGCCGCCACTCGCCCGAGCGCCCGCCGGACTTCGCGAGCAGCCGCACGCCGTCGATCACCATGCCGCGATCGACGGCCTTGCACATGTCGTAGATGGTCAGCAGCGCAGCCTGCACGGCGGTCAGCGCCTCCATCTCCACGCCGGTCTTGCCGTCGGTCTCCGCCGTCGCAGTGCAGAGCACGGATCGCCGGCGCGGCTCGGGCGTGAGCTCCACCGCCACGCGCGTGAGAGCGATGGGATGGCAGAGCGGGATGAGCTCGGCGGTCTTCTTCGCGGCCATGATCCCGGCGACGCGCGCCACCGCCAGCACGTCGCCTTTCCTGTGGCCGCCCTCGACGAGCAATTTCAGGGTGGCCGGTTGCATGAGGATGCGGCCCTCGGCCACGGCCACCCGGTGGGTGACCTCCTTGTTGCCGACATCGACCATGTGGGCCTCGCCGCGGGCGTCGAGGTGGGTCAGTTTCTTTCCGGATTTCATGCGGTTGAATTCCCTCTCGGGTGGGCCGGGGCCAGTCGACGGCATTGTCCGTATAATTGAGCCCCCTGTAAATTTCGACTGCCGCTTATGAACGTGAGAGTCAAGTTGCTGGCCAGTCTGGCCGACCGTTTCGGCACCGGCGAGGTCGAGCTTCCGCATGTCGACGGCATGACGGTGAAAGACGCCTGGGACCGCGCCACCCACGGCGCGCCCCTGGTCATGAACACCCTTTCGGCGGTGAAC
>CAZTPK010000072.1:0-7594 GCA_964614765.1 uncultured Gammaproteobacteria bacterium | reverse complement strand
CGGCTGGTGCTGGAGAACGAGTTGCGGCGCGCCGTCGAGCGGGAACAGCTGCTGCTGCACTATCAGCCGCAGGCCGAGCTGGCCACCGGCCGCATCACCGGAGTGGAGGCGCTGGTGCGCTGGCGGCGCGGCGGCGAGGGCCTGGCTGCGCCCTCGGATTTCATCCCCATCGCCGAGGAGACCGGGCTCATCGTCGCCGTGGGCGAGTGGGTGCTGCGCGCCGCCTGCCGGCAGGCACACGCCTGGAAGGCGGCCGGTCTGGTCGGCGTGCGGGTCTGCGTCAACCTCTCCGCGCGCCAGCTCGAGCGACGGGACTTCGCCGACCTCGTCCGCAAGGTGCTCGAGGAGACCGCCTGTGATCCCGATCTCATCGAGCTGGAAGTGACCGAGTCGAGCCTGATGGCCAGCGCCGAGCACGCGGTGGCGACCCTGCTCGCCCTGCACCGCATGGGCGTGCAACTGGCGATGGACGACTTCGGCACCGGATACTCGAGCCTCGCGCACCTGAAGCGCTTTCCCCTGCACCGGCTGAAGATCGACAAGTCCTTCATCGGCGGCATACCGGGGGACGAGAACGACATGGCCATCGTCCAGGCGATCATCGCCATGGCGCGGCAACTGCGGCTGCGCGTGGTCGCCGAGGGCGTGGAGACCGAGGCGCAGCGATCGTTCCTCGCCGCGCACGGCTGTGACGAGATGCAGGGCTACCTCCACAGCAGGCCGCAGGACGCCGAGAGGATCACGGCTCTGCTCACCGTGCAGCTGCTGGGCGGCGGCCCGCGGGCCGCGGATCTCGCCGTGACCGACGGACTAGCGCCGATCCTCGATCGGAAGCTGCCGTGATCGCCGCCGCGCGCTTCAGCGCGCGAACACCGGATCGGCTACGCGGCCTCCGGCGCCGGCCTCAATGATGTGCGCGCGCGGCCGCTAACGGGGGCATGAGCCCATCCCGCACCGTACAGTCCGTATGCGCGGCGTGAGCGCCGGCGCCACCCTGGAGGCGAACACCGTCGCCGGCACGCGGCTGGAACTGCTGCTCTTCCGCCTGCGCCGCGGCGGACCGCTGTTCGGCATCAACCTGTTCAAGGTCCAGGAGATCATCGGGCCCCGCCGGCTGACCGCGGTCCCGGGCGCCAACCACATGGTCTGCGGCGTGGCCAGCCTGCGCGGCAAGACCATGTCGATCATCGATCTCTCGCGCGCCACCGGCGGCCCGCCGCTGGCGCACCCGGAGCAGGGCGCCATCGTCATCACCGAGTACAACCGCTCCGTGCACGGCTTCCTGGTCCACGGCGTGGAGCGCATCGTTCACACCCGCTGGGAGGACGTCGAGGCGCCGCCCGCGGGCACCGGGCGCGGGCACTACCTCACCGCCGTCACCGTGATCGACAGGCAGATGATCGGCATCCTGGACGTCGAGCGGGTCCTCGACCAGATCGTGCACGCCAATACCGAGGTCTCCGCGGCGCTGGCGGCGCAGGCGCCGGCCCGGCGGCAACGCATCCTCGTGGTCGACGATTCCGCCGTCGCGCGCAAGCAGGTGGTGCGCGCGCTGGCCGGCATCGGCGTGGAGTGCGAGACCGCGGCCGACGGCCAGGAGGCCATCGATCGACTGGACCGGCTGGCCGCCGAGGGGCGCGACCCGGGGAGCTGGTTCGACATGATCATCTCGGACATCGAGATGCCGCGCATGGACGGATACATGTTCACCGCCACGCTGCGCGCGCGCCCGGCGCTGCGGGACGTCTACGTGCTGCTGCACTCCTCGTTGAGCGGCGAGTTCAACTGGGACATGGTCGAGAGGACCGGCGCCAACCGCTTCATCCAGAAATACTGCCCCGACGACCTCGCCAGGGCCGTCATCGAGCACTTCCAGTCGGCGCAGGCAGGCTCCGCCTCCGCCCCCCGCTGATGTTCCGCCGCGCGGGTCTCCGGCCGCCGGCGGCACACGCACGGGCGTTGCCGCTACACTGTCGGCCTCGGCCCCCGGAGCACCCGCCATGTTGACTATCCTGATCGGTGTGACGATGGTGATGGGCGCGGCCCTGTTCATCACGCGCGCCAGGAAGATGCAGGCGGCCGCTCCGGTGCGCTGGCTGCACCGGCTGCTGGCGCTCGCCAGCGTCATGGCCGCGGCCTGGACCGGCGGCACCCTGATCGGCGGCAGCGTGATCCTCGTCGGCGGCATCGGTTTCGCCAGCGCCCGCGTGAAGGATCAGGCGCTCGCCACGCTGCTGTTCGTGGTGCACGTCTGCGGGGCGATCACGCTGCTGGTCATGCTGGGCCTGTCGGCGCCCCTGGCGCCGCCCTAGCCGCCTTCACCGCCGTTCGCGGCCCTGACGCGCGGACGCGCTGGCCCCCGGGCGCGGCCTCACGCCGGGCTGAGCTGCAGATCCGCCAGGCGCGAGTACAGGCCGCCGGAGCGCTTCAATGCATCGGCGTTGCCGATCTCGACGATCCGTCCGTGGTCCATCACCACGATGCGGTCGGCGCGCTGCACGGTGGACAACCGGTGCGCGATGATGAGCGTGGTGCGGCCGCGCATCGCCGCCTCCAGTCCGCGCTGCACGTACTGCTCGGACTCCGAATCCAGCGCCGAGGTGGCCTCGTCGAGCAGCAGCAGCGGCGCGTTCTTCAGTATCGCCCGTGCGATGGCGATGCGCTGGCGCTGGCCGCCGGACAGGCGCACGCCGCGCTCGCCGAGATGGGTGCGATACCCTTGCGGCAGCCGGTCGATGAACTCCTGGGCCAGCGCCGCCACCGCCGCCGCCCTCACCTCCTCGTCGCTCGCCTGCGGCCGGCCGTAGCGGATGTTCTCCATCGCGTCGGTCGAGAAAAGCACCGGCTCCTGCGGCACGATGGCGATGGCGCCGCGCAGCTCCGCGAGCGCGAGCTCGCGCACGTCCACGCCGTTGAACCGTACCCGCCCGCCGCTCACGTCGTAGAAGCGCTGGATGAGCTGGAAGACGGTGGTCTTGCCGGCGCCGGAGGGCCCGACGAAGGCGACCGTCTCCCCGGCCGCGATCGCGAGCGAAAAGTCGGCGAGCGCCGCGGTCTCCGGCCGCGAGGGGTAGTGAAAGGTGACGTGCTCGAAATCCACGCGCGCCTGCCCGGCCCCAGGCAGCGGGCGCGCCTGGGGCGGGGAGACGATCGGCGAGCGCGCGTGCAGCAGCTCCATCAGCCGCTCCGTGGCGCCGCTCGCGCGCAGCATGTCGCCCCAGACCTCGGCGAACGTGCTCGTCGAGCCGGCGACGAGGATCGCGTAGAACACGAAGGAGGTGAGCTCCCCGCCGGTCATCCGCCCGGCCAGCACGTCGCGCGCGCCCAGCCAGAGCACGAACAGGATCGCGCCGAACACCGCCGTGATGAGCAGCGTGATCATCGCCGCGCGCAGGCGAACTCGGCGCATGCCGGTGCCGAAGGCCGTTTCCACCATGGCGGTAAATCGCTCCGCCTCGCGCGACTCCTGGGTGTAGGCCTGCACGGTGGGCGCGGCGTTCAGCACCTCGCCCGCCACCGCGGAGGCGTCGGCGACGCGATCCTGGGACTCGCGCGACAGCCGCCGCACGCGGCGGCCGATGAGCAGCAGCGGCAGCACCAGGGCGGTGGTGAGCACGATGTTGATCGCGAACAGCTTCACGCTGGTCACCGCCAGCATGGCGAGCGCGCCCAGGCCCTGCACCAGGCTGCGCAGACCCATCGACATCGACGAGCCGACCACCGTCTGCACCAGCGTGATGTCGCCCGTCAGGCGCGAGAGCACCTCCCCGGCACGCAGCGTCTCGAAGAACTGCGGCGACTGCTTCAGCACGTGCGCGTACACCGCGCTGCGCAGGTCGGCCGTCACGCGCTCGCCGATCCAGCTGACGATGAAATAGCGCAGGCCGACGGCGATCGCCCACACGCTGGCGATGGCGAACAGGGTCAGGAAGTGCAGGTGCATGCCCTGGGCGTCTGCCGGCGCGCGCGGCCCGGCGGCGAAGGCGTGATCGACGAGATCCCGGAAGCCGAGTGGCACCGAGAGCATCGCCACCGAGCCGACGAGAAGGATGACGGTGGAGAGCGCGATCCGCCCGCGATAGGGCTTCAGGAACGGCAGCAGTCCGCGCAGCGCCGCCACCCGGCGCACGGGCGGAACGGCACTCGCGGCCTCGGTCGTCGTCTTGGCGTTCATCGCCTCAGGCGGCGCGCTGTCCGCATTCGCCGCCGCCGGCTGTCCGCGGCCCCGGCACGGATCTCAGCGACGGCCGCAGCAGCGCTTGAAACTTCGCCCGCTGCCACAGGGACAGGGCGAGTTGGGCGCGACTGTCCCCCCCGCCTCTGCGGGCGCCGGGGGCCGCCGCGCGCGACCGGCAGCGAGCCCCCCCACGTGAAGCGCGATGTCCGCGTATTCGCGCATCGCCTCCGGCATCACCTCCAGCATGTCGGTGGCCAGGCCCACCATGGTCTTTCCGGGCTTGGTGTTGTCCTCGAAGATCTCCTGCGCGATCTCCGGCGAGGAGAAGAAGAACAGGGGGATCAGCACGAACTCGAGGTCCTCCTCCACGCCCCGGTCCTCGGCCACCCAGGCATCCCACACCTGCTCGAGATAGTGATTGCCGTCGACGAAGCCGCGCGACCACAGCGCCAACGGCGCGTCGTCCTCGAGGTTGCTCAGCGCCTCCGGGCGCGGCTCGCATCCCGCGGGCAGTTCCGGCTCCTCGCCGAGGACCCCCTCGTTGACGTATCGGTAGAGCGAGAGCACCGCCGGGACGATCTTCTGCGCCTGGGCCGTGTCCGCGAAGCGTTCCCCATCCTCGCCCCAGATGAACGGCAGCCAGTCCGAGGGCGGCACGATCTCCGGCGAACAACAGATCGCGAACAGGAAGCCCGCGAGCTCCGGGTAGGTCATCGTGCCTTGCGGTTGCTCCGCCGCGGCGAGGAACTCGGTCAGCTCGGTGGCAAGGGCGGGAGTAAACGGCGTCGGCGCATTCATGCGCGCAGGATACACGCAATGCAGAATTGCTCAATCACAGGGCGCCGCCTCTTCCCGCCAATCGAGGCACGCCTGCCGTCACCTCACGCCCGCGCGCCGTCCCGTCACTGCAGCGAACGCTGGAATCCGTTTTCAGGACGTTCGCAACTCAAATGGATGCCGTGAGCTCACGGAGCAGGTGCTACACCGCGCCGGGTTGGTGCTGCCATGGCCAAGCCCTGTCAGCACCTCTTTTTGACCGTACGGATCGAGCTGCATCGCCTGCACGCAGAGGGCCGATCCCTGCGCGCCATTGCCGCCGCGCCGACTCGCCGCCATGCAGGCAATCCGAGTGACTGCACAGGAGGCGCGTCAGATTCGCAGAGCGGACATTCCGACCACGTCCCGATCGCCGTTCCGGTCGCAGGGCCGGCGCGCCGTCTCGGATTTCCGCACTGCGATTCAGGCGACGATGCGATCGGAGGCGAGGATCTGCTCCAGCTCCGCGAAGCTCCTCGCCGGCCCCTCCGGCGCGACCGGGATCCCCAGCTGGCGGCCGAGCTGGGTGGCGGAGAAGATCCCGCGCAGCAGGTAGCGGCCGGAGGCGTCGTCGGCCTCCACCACGAGCAGGTGCTGCCGGCCGGCATCGCTCAGCGCCTTGACCACGTCGCGGACGCGCGCGCGCTCGACGTCGCGCATGTCCAGCGGCGCGGCGGCGGCGATCGAGGTCATGACGTGCTGCACCTGTACCCAGACGTGGACGATCCGCTCGCGCTGCGTGACGTTGATGGGCCGCTCGCCCATGAGATCCGCGGCGGTGACCAGGCCGAGCACGCGCTCGTCCTCGTCGGTGACCACCAGCATGCGCACCCGCGAGTGCTGCATCACCTGCAGCGCGAAGTCCACCGGATCGTCCGGCGCGATGGTGACGACCTGGACCTTGCGCAGATCGGTCATCACGCTCTCGGCCGGGTCGTCCAGCGTCACACGCTGAAGCGACGGCGCGGGGATGGGAAAGATGGCGGTCTCGGGACCGAGCGTGACGCGACGCAGCACCGGGACGGACGGGATCGACTCTTTCATGGCCAGCCTCCGCGTTTGGTGTGCCCCCTCATGAAAGTGTAGCAGCGCGATCGACCGCGCACAGGTCGCCACCGGGGTGTCGATCGATACTGCAGCGCACGCGCCATGCAAGCGTGGCGATCCTGCATTGCGCAACGATGACGGCGCCAAGGCTCGCGCGGCCCTACCGCTGGCGGAAGTCCGCGCCGGCGGAGGCCGGACGCTGCGGATCGGCCAGCGCGAAGATGCAATCGCGATAGGGGCGCGCCCGCTCCCACGGCGCGCGCGCATCGTTCAACTCGCGCAATGCCCTGCCGACCTCGACCACGGGCGAGGCATAGAGCATGTCGCCGCTGGCGCACGCCTCGCCGTCGCCCTCGCAGCCGTAGATCTTCTGCGTGATCTCCGCGTGCACCGATGCGGTGAAGCGGTGGATCCCGGCGGCCGCGAGGCTGTTCACGGCGCGCGCCCACCGAGCGGCCGTCAGCGCGCTGACCTTTCTCTCCTGCTCCGTGCGCGAGGGCGAGAGCTTACAGGCCGAGGCCGGCATCGCGCTCCCCGCCGCAAGCGCCAGGGCGAGGAACCCCGATTCGATCCGACGTCCGATGCGCACCTTTCGCATGCAGGCCTCCGGCACTTCGATCCCGGGCAGGGATACTCCGGCCCCGCCCGGGAGCCGGCCCTGGCGACGCCGGGGTCGGGTGCCCGAACCCGCCGCCGGCACGCCTTGCAGCCTTACAATGACAGAAGCGCGGCCACGGCCGGCGCTTCTGGATCGCCATACGAAGAACCGGGAGAGGAATATGAGCACGTTCGAGTTGTACTGGGCAAAGAATACCGGCGCGATGGCGCCGCATCTGGTGCTGGAGCTCGCCAAGGCGCCCTACACGCTGCACGTCGTCGACACCGCTGCCGGCGAACAGCGCACCGCGGCCTACCGGGCCCTAAATCCGCTCGGCCAGGTACCGGTGCTGAAGCTGCCGGAGGGCGCCGTGATGACGGAGAGCGCGGCGATGCTGCTGCACCTGGCGGAGCGCTTCCCCGCCACCGGACTGCTGCCGCCGGAGGCCAGCGCGGCGCGGGCCCAGGTGCAGCGCTGGCTGCTGTTCCTGGCGGTGAACGTCTACGAGACCGCCCTGCGGGTCTACTACTCCGAGCGCTACACCACCGACCCGGCGGGCGCGGACGCCGTGCGCGCCGCCGCCAACGCCGCCCTCGCGCGGCAATGGGAGATCCTCGAGGCGGCCCTGCAACCCGGACCGTTCCTGCTCGGCGCGCACCGTTCCATCGCGGACCTTTATCTGCTCATGCTCTCGGGCTGGACCGATCACGCCGCCTCGCTGCCGAACGTGCAGCGAACGAAGGCGGCGCTGCTCGAGGATCCCGTGGTGCGACGCGTCTGGGAGCAGCATACGCAGGATTGAGCGCCGCGCCCGCGCGGTGAGGTCCCCGCGGGGAGAAACGGCGTTGCGGCCGCCGCGACTCAGTCCCCGTCGCCGGCGGTCAGCAGACTGGCGTTGCCGCCGACCGCGGCGGTGTTGACGGTGAGCGTCCTCTCCGTGGCGTAGCGCTGCAGGG
>CAZTPK010000071.1:0-7648 GCA_964614765.1 uncultured Gammaproteobacteria bacterium | reverse complement strand
TCTCCAGGTTGATGCGCTTCAGGGCCTGGAATCCGGAGGCGTAGGTCTTCGACAGGTTGGAGACGGCGATGATGGGTGTCACGGCGCCGATTCTACCCGCTACGACCGCCCAGCGGGGAAACCGGGCGGCGGCGCGCGCGAGGAGGCGGCGGATTCCGCGACGCGGCGTCCCGGAGACGCCTCGATCGCCCGTGCGTGCCCTGCGGCCCGGGGTTCGCGCCCCGGTATTCGTTCGGCGGAGCCAGGGATGCCCTGAACAGGGCCAATCTGGACTACTGAGAGCGCGGTCGGCAAGAAGAGCGATTCTTGCCCACCTTCATCTTCAATGATCTGCGGCCAATCAAGATGGCGGTGCATCCATGCACCGCAGGGAGCTCTGCCTATTGCAGGCTTGCCGGAAGATAACGGCGCCGAAGCGCCGTTTTCTCCACTCAGGATGGCTCGCCTACTTCCAGCCTACGCTCGCGTTCGTGGTGGACACCGCCACGGACTTCGCGCTCTCCGTGCCCGCGAGGTTCACCGCGCTCACCGCGTAGGTATGCGTCCCGCCGACGCCCTGGTCGACATAGAAGGTGCCGCCGCGCGTGGAGATGGGCAGCCGGACGCCGTCGCGGTAGACGACGTACTCGAGCACGTCGGCCTGCCCGTTGTCGTTCCAGGAGAGGAGCCAGGAGTCCAGCATCTTCTGGATCTTCAGGCCGGTCGGCACGGCCGGCGTCGTCGCCGGCGGCGCGAACACCGTGTTGCCCGTGTTGGTGAGCGAAGCCACCGAACCGGCGCCGGAGAGGAAGGTGGGGGCGTGGTACCTGTTGTTGAGTACCTTGGCCTCGGTGGTCGAGGAGAAGGCGAAGGCGATGGGCCGGTTGCCGCTCACGCCGCCGTTGCGCGCGATCACCGTGTTGTTGCTGGCAACCAGTCCCGTCATGTAGGCGTCGGCGGAGTCCGAACCGATGAAGAAGCCGTTGATCGTGCCGGAGATGCCGTTGGCCACCATGACGACGTTGCTGTCGAAGGTGTTGCTGCCGCTGCCGTAGCGGTCGCGGATGCCGTAGATGTTGTTCTCGACATAGCCGCCGGAGGTGGCGACCGCGGAGTACTGCACGTCGATGCGGTTGCGGAACACGCGGTTGCCGTTGGCGCCGTTGGAGGTGCCGTTCTCCCAGCCATCGAGAATGATGCCGCGGCCGTCGTCCGAGACGATCTGGTTCTCGTAGATGTCGAAGTTGTCGGCCTTGGCCAGCAGCAGGCCGTAGGGCGCCTTGCTGCCCGGGCTGCGCTTCTGCTGGATGCGGTTGCCGTAGATCTGCGAGCGGGGCGTGCTCGCCGTGGTCGTGCCGGTATAGATGATCTGCATGCCGCGGTGACCGTTGACCAGCACGTTGTCGTGGATGCTGATGCCGGCCGCGCCGCCGCCGCCGCTCACGTAGATCGGATCCGCGCCGCTGCCGTCGAGCGAGGTCGTCCCGCCCAGCACCTCGATGTAATTGCGGTAGATCTGCGAGCCGGTGAACCTGTAGCCCTGCGAGTTCATGATGCCGTTGGACTGGAAGCCGGTCGTGCGGATCACCATGTCGTGCACGATGAACTTGCCGGGCGTGGAGGACGAGCCGGTGAGGAAGATGGCCGGGGAGCCCGCCGTCTTGCCCGCGCCCTGCACCACCGTGCCGTTCATGATGGTGATGTTGTCGGCGAACGTCGCCGTCTCGATGCCGCGCACGCGCGAGCTGCTCGCGGCGTTGTTGTAGGTGATGGTGTAGCCATTGAGATCGAAGGTGACGTCGCTCGCCGTGATCCGGACGGCCTGTCCCGGGGTCGTCAGATTGCCGGTCAGCTTGTAGACCTTGCCGGCCTGGTTCAGCGTCACCATCGATGTGCCGCCGGGCACGGCGATCTCCGCGCCGGTGGGCGGCGGCGGTTCGGGCGTTGGAGTCGGGGTAGGAGTGGGGGTCGGCGTCGGCATGGGCTCCGGCTCGGGCGTCGGCGCCGGCGTGGGTGTGGGCGCCGGCGTGGGTGTGGGCGCCGGGGTTGGCGTCGGCGTGGTGGTCGCGGCGACGAAGGTCGCGGTGACCTTCTTGGTCGTGTTCATGGTCACGGAGCAGGTGGTCGACTTGCCCGTGCAGGCCCCAGACCAGGCCGAAAAGGCGTAGCCGGCCTTCGGCGAGGCCTGCAACGTGACGATGGTGCCGCCGGTGAAACTCTTGCTGCACTCGCCGGCCAGCCACGAGCGGCCGTCGACCGCGCCGCAATAGATCGCCTTCGGTGTCGAGGAGACGAGCCCGGTCGTGGGCTTGGTGACATTTAGCCAGTAGGTAGCCGCGTGGGCGCCCAGCGGCGCCAGCAGCGCCGCAACGATAGCTGCCCGCACCATGGCGGGGCGTTGGTGTTTTCTCGTCATGTGGGACCTATCCTTCTTGATAACTGTCGTTGGGTGTATTCGAGTACGCATGCAGGCGACCAAGACTCAGCCGCGCGACGCGTGCTCCGCGGTCCTTGGGTGGATGCGCAAGCCTTAATAACGGCCGACTGTTGTTATGGTTGATAAGGCTACGGGATCGGATGACCGGCAAAATGTGATCGAAATCACAGGCAGGCCCGCCAATATCCTGACGCGTAGGACGTCGGTTTTGCATTACGGATCCGGGACTTGCGCATTTGTCGCGCCAATGGCGGTGCGACTGCAGAGTTCGTCCGTCTCCACCACGGGCATGCCCTTGTAGGACAGCGGTTCCATGCCGCGCCGACTCATCCGGCGCGGCATGCTGCGGCGCCTCCCCGACATACGGGCGCGCATGCCCGCTCTGCCGGGGATGCGGCCCGGGCGCCGTCCGTCCTCAAGTTTCCTTCCAGTCGCGCCGATCACCGTCCGAGGCTGGAATTTCACGGCCCTTGTAAGGATCGGCGATGAACGGGATCGGCAACGAACGGGGAAGGACCGCCATGAGCACCCAGCGCGAAGAGCCGAGGAGGACCAGCCCCCGCATCGGGGCGCTGGTGACGGGCATCGGTGGACACGGAATGGCCTGCTGGCTCACGGGCGTGAGCCGAGAGGAGCTGTCGCTGGTCGTCGCTCACGACGCCGCCCTCGGCGAACAGAACGCCGGCGCGCGCACGCTGCTCGTCAACCTCTCCTGCTTCATCGGGCGCAAATGGCATCTGCTGAGCCTGCGCGGCACGGTGGCGGACGTGGCCGGGCGCGCGATCAGGGTCTGTCTCACGACGCCGGTTGCCGCCGAGGTGCAGGCGCACCTGCTCGCGCGTCTGTCCGGCGGGGTCGTATCCCCGATCCCCCGTACACCGACGGCGGCCGCGACGGAGGCACAACCGGCCGGCGCGCCTGTCCCGACGAGCACGCCGCGGACTCCCGTCCAGGCCTGCAGAGCGATCGCCGGCGAGCATGGCGCGCAGTGGATGCGTGCGCTCGTCGCGAAGATCGATGAGACGCTGATCGAACAGGGCAGCACGGAGAGGCACCCGGCATTCCGGCGCAGGCTGGAGGAGGACCGCGCCACGCTCGCCCTCGCGCAGGCCGCGATCCAGGAGGAGGTGGCGGCGCAGTTCGCCGAATCGGTGGACGACATGTTCAATCCGACACGCGATACTGCCGCGCGGGAGCGCACCATGGATCGGACCATGGGGCTCATGAACACCGCCGGACTCGAGGACATGATGAGCTTCGTCGACGTGGTGCAGGCCGTCGACCGCACCACGCACCCGCAGGTCCTCGCTTTGGAGAGGCGCCTCTCGCAATTGCTGCAGAAAGCGGTCAACGAGGACAACAATCTCCTGCGCGCGGAGCGCCTCTGCGAGATCGTCCTCGGCGTCATCATCGACCGCTGGCCCGGCGGCGCGTCCAACCGCAAGGTCGTCACCGACGCCATGGGCGACACCGCCGCCACGCTGAACAAGGCGTACACGGCGATGAACGACGCCCTTGCGCCGGCAACGCCCGAGCCCGCGGCGTTCAGCGCCGCCGGCTGAGGGCTGCCTCCGGTGGCACCGGCTCGGCCGCCTTACGGGCGGCTGCAGCCCAATCGCGTCCTTGGAGATGCCGTGCCGGATGGCTGGCGAGGATCCGCCGCGCGTTAGGCCAGTCCCGCACTGCCCCGGCCCCGTCGCAAACAATTCGGTCTCGATCCGGGCCTCGGAAGCGAAATTCTTCCAGGCGCACCCGAATCGCGCTGGAAGGATGCGGCCCGCGACGCATCGTTAATCGCGTTCGCCAATGGCGTGGGCTGATCAGATTCCACGGAACTGATCTCGGCCTTGGCAGGCATCTTGATCCCGATCAATGCTCACCCGCGGCGTAGGCCGTGCATCGCGTCAAGCAGCGGACGGATGCGCCCGTTTGCCGCCGCCTCGCGTCAATTTATTGGCTGTCTATCCTGCGGAGTTGCTCCCGTCGCTTTCGCTCGCTAGATTCGTCCCGCAACAATTCAGAGGCACTGGCGATTTCGGCATCGATAGCCCTTCGACCTACTCAGGCGTGTGTGATCGAAATGCCGGACATCTTTCTCGCAGGGATTCAAGGGGGCTCTTATGCGTAATTTTCGTTCTATCCTCGCACTCTGCGTACTCGCGGGCTGCATTACCACGACCGCCCACGCGGCATCGGTTTCGTATTACCTGAATCAATCCAACGAGAACGCCGCGCTGCCGGACGGCAACAACTATGCAGTCGTCACGATCGATGACAATACGGCCGGCTCGATTACTTTCACGGTGACGGCCCTCGCGGCTTTGACCAGCCTTACCCCCTTGTCGAATTTCGGCATCCAGGAGTTTGCCTTCAACGTCACTGCTGCAAATTCGATTGCTGACTCGGGCACTGTTTCGGGGCAATGGACGCTGCCGGCTGATTGGAGCGGAAACACTCCCCCGCCCGCTAACAATGAAGATGGATTCGGAAATTTCGAGGTGGCCGTCGCCGGCACCGGAAGCAGTCGCCAGAGCCCACTCGTGTTCAGACTGAACGGCACCGGTTTGACCATCACCGATTTTGCTGAACTTTCGACGGGCACCGCTGAGCAGGGCAGCGTCTTCTTCGCCGCACACATAGCGGGCTTTACCGCTCCAGGCACCCCGAACAGCGTCACGAGCGCGTGGTTCGGTGGATCGACGCCGGTGCCGGTCCCGGCCGCGATCTGGCTGCTGGGTAGCGCATTGGCGGCCGTGGCCTTGACAGGTCGGAAGGTCAAAACGTCGTAAACCGCGACAACAGATCAACTGCTACTAGACGGCCCTTCGGGGCCGCTCTTGTTCTTGCAGGGCGTTGGTGCACATCCTCCGGCCCGAGTGGGGGAGGAGCCACGGTGGGGGTTACTCTCCGAAAGAGGCGGAGATGACTCAGGAGTAGGCGGGCAGGCCGGTGATGGCCTCTCCAAGTACCAGCAGGGGGATGTCGCGGGTGCCCTCGTAGGTGCTCACGCTCTCGAGGTTGCACATGTGGCGGAAGCACTGGTGCTCATCGAGGATACCTACGCCGCCCAGTATGTCGCGTGCCGTGCGCGCAACCTCGAGCGCTGTCTGCACGTTGTTCATCTTGGCCATCGAGATCTGCGGCGGCTTCAGCGAGCCGGCGTCCTTGAGCTGCGCCAGCCGCCACGCGAGCAATTGCGCCTTGGTGATCTCCGTGGCCATGCGCGCGAGCTTCGCCTGCACCAGTTGAAAGCCCCCGATCGGGCGGCCGAAGGCGTTGCGCCGCAGCGCGTATTGCCGCGCCTCCTCGAAACAGGCCATCGCCGCGCCGAGCGCGCCCCAGGCGATCCCGTAGCGCGCCTGGTTCAGGCACTGGAAGGCGGACCTCAAGCCATCGGTCCCCGGCAGCAGGGCGCTCGCCGGCAGCTCGCAGTTCTCGAACTCGAGTCTCGCCGTCAGCGCCGCGCGCAGGGACAGCTTGCCTTCGATGAGGGATCTCCTGAAGCCGGCGGCATCCTTCTCCACCAGGAATCCGCGCACGGCCTTCGAGCTGTGGGGGTCGACGCCCTCCTCGCCGTCGACCTTCGCCCAGACGATGGCGACGTCGGCGATCGTGCCGTTGCCGATCCACATTTTTCCGCCGTCGAGCACGTAACCGCCGGCGGTCCGGCGCGCGCGCGTCCGCATGCCGCCCGGATTGGAGCCGTAGTCGGGCTCCGTCAGCGCGAAACAGCCGATCTTCTCGCCCTTCGCCATCGCCGGCAGCCAGCGCTGCTTCTGATCCCCGGAGCCGAAGAGGTTGATCGCCGTCATCGCGAGCGAGCCCTGCACCGAGGCGTAGGTGCGCAGCCCGCTGTCGCCGCGCTCCAGCTCCTGCATCATCAGGCCGCAGGCGACGGCGCCGAGGCCGGCGCAGCCGTAGCCCTTGATGCCGGGGCCGAAAACGCCAAGTCGCGCGAGCTCGGGGGTGAGCTCCAGCGGGAAGGTGCCGTCGCGATAATGACGCTGGATGATCGGCAGGAAGCGCTCGTCGACCCAGCTCCGCACGCGGTCGCGGATCCGACGTTCCTCGGCGGAGCACAGATCGTTCAGGTCGTAGATGTCCACTGCTTCGAAGCCGGGCATGGTCGTACTCCTCCGCGTCTAACCGGCCGGGCAGAAATCCGGATCGCTCCGTGCCATTCCGCTGGCGGGAGATCTGTCCCGCGCGCTGCCTTGATGTCGCGCTGCGTTCCCGACTACGCCCGACATCAAAGCGCACCGGCCCCTCGACCGCAACGGCACTTGCGGCGTGACCGGCATTTCCGCTCTGCCATTCAGATGGCGCCGGCCGCGCGTGCGGCGTCGATGTCCGCGCCGCTCAGCCCGAGCACGCCTTTGAGTACCTCCGCCGTGTGCTGACCGAGCAGCGGCGGCGCACTCGCAGCACCGCCGTCGTTGACGGCGAGCTTGATGGGCGAGCCTACCATGCGCAACGGGCCGATCGTTGGATGCGGAACGTCGATCAGCATGCGGCGGGCGTGCACCTGCGGATCGGCAAAGGCCTCGTCGAGGGTGTTGACCGGGCCGGACGGCACCTCCGCGCCGGCCAGGCGCGGCAGCCATTCCGATGTCGGGCGGGCCGCCAGCACCTCCTCGATCATCGGTATGAGCACCGCGCGGTGACGCACGCGCAGGGGATTGGTGCGGAAGCGATCGTCGGCGGCGAGGTCGGGGCGCTCCACCGCTGCGCAGAAGCGCTGCCACTGGCCGTCGTTGCCGACCGCGACGATGAGGTGGCCGTCGCGGGTCGCGAATGCCTGGTAGGGCACGATGGTCGCGTGCGCGTTTCCGTATCGCCGCGGCACCTGGCCGGTGACGAGATAGGCGGAGCCGACGTTCGCGAGCCACGCGAGCGTGGAATCGAACAGCGAGATGTCGATGCGCTCGCCCCCGCCGCCGCGTTCCCGCGCGAGCAGCGCCGCCATGATCGCGTTGGCGGCGAACAGGCCCGCGGTGATGTCGGAGATCGCCACGCCCACCTTCATCGGCGCGCCGTCCGGCTCGCCGGTGATGCTCATCACGCCGGCCATCGCCTGGATGAGGACGTCATAGCCGGGCACGTCGCGGTATGGGCCGTCCTGCCCGAAGCCGGTGATGCTGCAGAAGATCAGCCCGGGGTTCAGCGCGCGCAGCGCCTCGTAGCCGAGCCCGGCGTCGTCGAGCGTGCCGGGGAGGAAGTTCTCGATCAGGA
>CAZTPK010000070.1:0-7672 GCA_964614765.1 uncultured Gammaproteobacteria bacterium | reverse complement strand
GGGAGTTGCCGAACGTGACGGTCATGCGGCCGGCGTCGCTGCAGTCATGGGAGGGCATGGCGGACCGTCTCGAGGTCGTTCTCGAGGACGGGCGGCGCGTCTCGGCGCGGTTGTTGGTTGGCGCCGACGGCGCCGCATCGCGAGTGCGCACGGTGGCGGGGATAGGCTACGAGCGTCACGGCTACGATCAGCAAGCCGTCGTCTGCAACGTCCGCACGGAGCGACCGCACGAGGACACCGCACGCCAGCGCTTCCTGGCCGAGGGCCCGTTGGCCTTCCTGCCGCTCGATGACGCTCACCAGTCCTCCATCGTGTGGTCGACCACCCCGGCGCACGCGGAGCGTCTGCTGGGTCTCGATACCGAGGACTTCCGCGGCGAGCTTGCGACCGCCTTCGGGCACCGGCTGGGCCGCGTGCTGGAGGCCGGGCCGCGGGCCGCCTTCGAACTCGCCAAGGCGCGCGCCGAGCGCTACGTGCTGCCGCGCATCGCGCTGGCCGGGGACGCCGCCCACGCCATACATCCGCTCGCCGGGCAGGGCGCCAACCTCGGCCTCCTCGACGCGGCCACGCTGGCGGAGGTGGTCGCGGAGGCTGCAGCCGAGGGCGCGGACATCGGGGCGCTGCGTGTGCTTCGCCGTTACGAGCGCTGGCGCGCCGGAGAGAATCGCCTCATGCAGGCGACGATGGACGGTTTCAAGCACCTGTTCGGCAGTGACCTGAAGACGGTCCGCTGGCTGCGCGGGGCGGGTCTGTCGCTCGCCGATCGCTGCCAGCCCGCCAAGGAGTTGATCATGCGCCTGGCGATGGGACTGAGCGGCGACCTGCCCGCGGCCGCCCGCTTGCGAGGCATCAGCTGAGCCCGTCGCGGGCAGGACCCGGAGACTGGAAGAGATGACCGACGCCCCGACCGCGCTGTTCGAATCCTCACTGACATCGCTGCCGCTCCTATACCGCGGCAAGGTCCGCGACGTCTACGCGATCGGAGACGACCAGCTCCTCATCGTCGCCACCGACAGGCTGTCCGCCTTCGACGTCGTCCTGCCGGATCCGATCCCGGGCAAGGGCGCGGTGCTCACCGCCGTCTCGAATTTCTGGTTCGAGCGCACGCGGCACATCATCCCGAACCATCTCGTGGATCGCCCCCTGGCGGAGGTGCTGCCCGACGCCGCCGAACGAGCGCAGGTCGCGGGACGTGCCGTCATCGCCCGCCGGCTGAAGGCTTTGCCGGTCGAGGCGGTCGTGCGGGGGTATCTGATCGGGTCGGGATGGAAGGACTACCAGCGCACCGGCGCTGTCTGCGGGATCGCGCTTCCGGGCGGCCTGCGGCAGGCCGAGCGACTCCCACGCCCCATCTTCACGCCGGCGACCAAGGCACCCTCGGGCAGACACGACGAGAACATCGATTTCGCGCACGCCGCCTCCGTCCTGGGCACCTCGCTGGCCGAACAGGTGCGTGACGTGAGTCTGCGCATCTACGAGGAGGCGGCGGCCTACGCGGCGCAGCGGGGCATCATCATCGCCGACACCAAGTTCGAGTTCGGCACCGATGCGGCGGGCAGTCTGATCCTGATCGACGAGGTCCTCACTCCGGACTCCTCACGCTTCTGGCCTGCGGATTCCTACGCGGCGGGCATCAGTCCGCCGAGCTTCGACAAGCAGTTCGTGCGCGACTACCTCGAGACGCTGGATTGGGACAAGAAGCCGCCCGGTCCCCGCCTGCCCGCCGATGTGCTGCAAAGAACCGCGGAAAAGTACCGAGAGGCGCAGCGGCGGCTCATCGGGCAGGGCTGAACCATCGCCGGGCGTCGGCACCCAAAGAGTGCGGGCCGCCGTCGGAATGGAGTAGACTTCGCACATCGTGCGATGGTGGTTGCCGTATCGTGCGACGTCCCGACCAAATAGATCCCAGTTAGGAGGAGGAATCATATGAAATACCTTGCCATCGCTGTCGCGCTCCTGGGCCTGACCCTGGCCGGCTGCCAGAAGAAAGAGGCCGCCGAGCCGGCAGCCGAAGCCGCCGCGCCGGCCGAGCAGGCAGCCACCGCGACCACCGAGGCCGCCGGTTCCGCCGAGCAGGCCGAGGCGCCTGCCGAGGCTCCGGCGCAGCAGTAATCGGGCAGTAATCGGTCTGGCGGGTTGCTCGCCGCTGCGGCCGCGGCCGTCTCGGCGAGCCAATGAGAAAGGCGGGCATTGCCCGCCTTTCTCTCTGCGCAGGGGCGGATCCGTCAGCTGGTTTGCGCGGCTAGGCGGCCGCCTCCATGCTCTCGCTGTACTTGCCCAGCGTCGCCAGTCCGTTCATCCTCGCCCGATGCAGGAAGGCCCTCTGGCCGGCGAGGAAATTCTCCGCCTTGCCCGCCCACGCCTTCAACGCGGAGTCCTGCAGGGCCCGGCCGTAGGAGAACGACAGCGGCCAGGGATGGGCAACGCCCATCGAGTTCATCAGGTTCAGGTGGGCCGTCGAGGGCTCCGGCTTCTGCCCGCCGGAGAGGAACACGATGCCGGCCACCGTCGCCGGTACCGTCGTGCGCAGGGCGCGCACCGTCATCTCGGCCACTTGCTTTGGGCTGGCCTGGTCGGCGCACTTCTTGCCCGGAACCACCATGTTCGTCTTCAGGATCATGTTCTCGAACACGACGCGCTGTTCGGCGAGCTCGTTGAAGACCTGGCGCAGCGTCGCCACGGTCACCTCGTAGCATCGATCGATTCCGTGATCTCCTTCCATCATGACCTCCGGCTCCACCATGGGAACCAATCCCTGCTCCTGGCACAGCGCGGCATAGCGGGCGAGCGCGTGAGCGTTGGCGTGTATGCCGGCCGGGGTGGGCACGCCCGCGCCGATATTGATGACTGCGCGCCACTTGCAGAACTTGGCGCCGAGCCTGACGTACTCCTCCAGGCGGCCGCGCAGCCCGTCCAGCCCCTCGGTGACCTCTTCGCCGGGGAAACCGGCCAACGGCTTGGAGCCGGTGTCGACCTTGATGCCCGGGATGATGCCGTTGCGGGTGAGGAAATCGACGAAGCGCTCGCCCTTGGCGGTGGACTGGCGCAGCGTCTCGTCGAAGAAGATGACGCCGCTGATGAATTCCTGCGAGCCCGGCGCGGTGAGCAGCATCTCCCGGTAGGTCCGTCGCGTCTCCTCGGTCGACTCGATGCCTATGGAGTCGAAGCGCTTCTTGATGCTGGGGAAACTCTCGTCGGCCGCGAGTATGCCCTTGCCGGGCGCGACCATTGCCTTGGCGACGGCAGCCATTTCCTGACTTTTTGCTGACATGGGATACGTCCTCGTTTGCCAAAAAATATGATCTGAAGCCTAATCGATTGGCGCCGGCTGGGAGGGGAGTGACGCGACGGTCGGGACTGGTCCCGGGAGACTTCGGTGCCCACCGGAGCGCCAGCCAGCATGTGTGCACGTTTATAGCACGCGGCATATTCCCCGCAAAGGCGAGGTCGCGGGAAACAGGATGCGCGTCGCCACCCCTCTCCGGGACCTCCGGTCTCAGAACAGCCGCTCTATGTAATCACCCGCGCGCACGATCTTCATCGAGTTGGTGCCGCCAGTGGTTCCGCGGGAATCGCCCTTGGTGATGATGATGAGGTCGCCCTGCTCGACGACCTTGCGATACGAGAGGATGTTGACCAGCTCGCGGTTGACCTCGGCGGACTCCGTGTGCATGACATCGAAGTTGATCGGGTACACGCCGCGGTAGATCGTGACCTTGCGCTGCGAGTGCACGTGCCGCGTGAAGGCGAATATGGGGATCGCGGAGTTCATGCGCGACATCGTGATGCAGGTGTTGCCGGTCTCGGTGAGCGCGGCAATGGCCTTGGCCTCGATACGATTGGCGGCGTACATGGCCGACATCGCGATGCAGTCGTCGACCCGGTCGAAATGTATGTCCAGTCTCACCTGCGAGTCCTGCTCCTCCCACTGCCGCTCGGAACCCAGGCAGATGCGCGCCATGGCCTGCACCGCCTGCGTCGGGTGCCGGCCGACGCTGGTCTCCGCCGAAAGCATCACCGCGTCGGTCCCGTCGAGCACGGCGTTGGCGACGTCGAAGACCTCGGCGCGCGTGGGCAGCGGCTTGTCGATCATCGATTCCATCATCTGGGTGGCGACGATCACGAACCGCTTCATCTGCCGCGCCATGCGCACCAGGCGCTTCTGCACGGGAACCAGATATGCATCGCCGATCTCCACGCCCAGATCGCCGCGGGCGACCATGATGCCGTCGGCGGCCTCGATGATTCCTTCGGCGTGTTCGAGCGCCTCCGCACGCTCGATCTTCGCGATGATTCCGCAGTTGCCGTTGGCGAGCTTGATCAGCTCACGCGCCTCGGCGATGTCCTCGGGACTTTCGACGAAGGAGATCGCGATGTAATCGGCGCCCATGTAGACCGCGTGCCGCAAGTCGTCCTTGTCCTTGTCGGTGAGCGACGCGGCCGAAAGACCGCCGCCCTCGCGATTGATGCCCTTGTTGTCGGAGAGCTGCCCCCCCAGGAGCACGGTGCATTCGATGGCCGTGCCCTTTACGCGTTCGACCTTGAGGATGATGCGGCCGTCGTCGATGAGGAGCTTGTCCCCGAACTTCACGTCCTTCGCCAGGTTCTTGTAGGTGACGCCGACGCGCTGTTCGTCGCCGTCGCCCGACCCCAGCGCCGTATCGATGGTGAAGGCGTCGCCCTCCTCCAGAAAGATCGGGCCGTCGCGAAACCGCTCGATGCGAATCTTCGGGCCCTGCAGATCGGCGATGATGCCGACCTCGGTGCCGAGCGCCTTGGCCTGCTCGCGGACCAGCTGGAATCGACGCTCGTGGTGTTCGTGCGTCTGATGGGAATAGTTGATCCTGGCCACGTCCATCCCCGCGCGGATGAGCGATCGCATCACGTTCGGGTCGTCCGTGGCAGGGCCGAGCGTGCCAACAATCTTGGTTCGGCGCAATGCCATCTGGTTGCTCAGTACCCCTCGCTGGGATGCAGGCGGCCCGGCATGGCGCGGGCGCGTTCCTGAAGTATGGCGACCGCCGGCAGGGTCTTGCCTTCCAGGTATTCCAGGAATGCGCCGCCGCCGGTGGAGACGTACGAGATCTTGGGGCCGACGCGATACTTGGCGATCGCCGCCAGCGTATCCCCGCCGCCTGCGACCGAGTACGCCGTGCTGTTGGCGATCCCCTCGGCAAGGGCCTTGGTGCCGTTGCCGAACTGATCGAACTCGAAGACGCCGAGCGGCCCGTTCCAGACGATGGTGCAGGCCCGTTTCAGCAGGTCGACGTAGGCGGCCGCCGTCTCCGGCCCGATGTCGAGGATGAGATCGTCGGTAGCGACCTCGCTCGCCCGCTTGGTGGTGGCCGCCGCGGTCGCGGAGAACTCCTTGGCGCAGACCACGTCGGTCGGTATTGGTATGGCGGCGCCGCGCGCCGCGGAGCGCTGCATGAGCCGGCGCGCGGTGTCGAGCAGGTCGTCCTCGCACAGCGACTTGCCAATGGGCAGCCCCGCGGCCTTCATGAAGGTGTTGGCGATGCCGCCGCCGACGATCAGCTGATCGACGACCTCCACCAACGAGGTCAGCACCTCCAGCTTCGTCGAGACCTTGGAGCCGCCGACGATGGCGACGAGCGGTCGCGTGGGATGGTCGCGGACCTGGCGCAGCGCGTTGATCTCCGCCTCCAGCAGCGGGCCGGCGCACGCGGTCGGCGCGTATTTCGCCACGCCGTGGGTCGAGGATTCGGCCCGGTGCGCGGTGGCGAACGCGTCGTTGACGTAGACATCGCAGAGCCGTGCCATCTTGCGCGCGAGGCTGTCGTCGTTCTTCTTCTCGCCGACCTCGAAGCGGACGTTCTCCAGGAGCACCACCTCGCCGTTGTCGATCGGGAATCCGCCGTGCAGCCAGTCCTCGACCAGCGGCACCGGCTTGCCGAGCAGCTCCGAGAGACGCGCTGCAACGGGCTGCAGCGACAGGGCGGGGTCGCGCTCGCCCTCCTTTGGGCGGCCGAGATGCGACATCACCATGACCTTGGCGCCGGCCGCCGCGGCACGCTCGATGGTGGGAAGTGCGGCTCGGATGCGAGTGTCGTCGATGATGCGGCCGCCTTCCAGCGGCACGTTGAGGTCTTCGCGGATGAGCACGCGGCGCCCGGCGAGCTTGACTTCGGACATGGTCAGCATGGCTCCTCCCTCACGCTATGACGGCTGCTGTTTGCGCCTCGCGCGCCTACTTGGCCTTCGACCAGGCCAGCGCGACGTCCAGCATCCGGTTGGAGAACCCCCACTCGTTGTCGTACCAGGACATCACCTTGCACAGGCGGCCACCAATCACCTTGGTCTCGGAGGCCTCGTAGATGGAAGAGTGCGGGTCGTGATTGAAGTCGATCGAAACGAGCGGCTCCTTGTTGTAGGCGAGTATGCCCTTCAGCGCGCCGTTCGCTGCTTCCTTCATGACGGCGTCGATCTCCTCCTTGCTGGTATCGCGTGCGGCCGTGAACGTGAGGTCCACCATCGAGACGTTGATGGTCGGGACGCGCACGGCCAGCCCGTCGAGCCTGCCGGCGAGCTCGGGCAGCACCAGCCCCACCGCCGCGGCAGCGCCGGTCTTGGTGGGGATCATGGACTGGGTCGCCGAGCGGGCGCGCCGCAAGTCCTTGTGAAAGACGTCGGTCAGCACCTGGTCGTTGGTGTATGCGTGTATGGTCGTCATCAGGCCGGCGACCACGCCGATCTTCTCCTGCAGCGGCTTGACCAGCGGCGCCAGGCAGTTGGTGGTGCACGAGGCGTTGGAGATGACGGTGTGCGACGACCTCAATACGTCGTGATTGACGCCGTAGACCACCGTGGCGTCGACCTGGTCGGTCGCGGGCGCGGAGATGATGACCTTCCGGGCGCCGCCCTTCAGGTGCAGGCCGGCCTTCTCCCGGGTCGTGAACAGTCCGGTGCACTCCAGCACGATGTCCGCGCCCAGCTCGCCCCACGGCAGCTTGGCCGGGTCCCGCTCGGCCAACACGCGGATGCGCTCGCCGTTGACGACCATGTGGTCACCGTCGACGACGACCTCTCCTGGGAACCGGCCGTGCGCGCTGTCGTAGCGGGTCAGATGTGCATTGGTCTTGGCATCCCCGAGATCGTTGATGGCGACGACCTGAATCTCGTCGTTCCGCTTCGCCTCGTAGAGGGCGCGCAGCACGTTGCGTCCGATACGTCCGTATCCGTTTATGCCGATCTTGATGGCCATGCATCTGTTCTCCGCGTTTATCCCAAACCGTGCGCCTCCGTGCCGGGGCGCGCCCTGTTCAACTTGCTGCTACGCGCTCGACTGCGAGGTAATCGCGGATGAGAGCACGCGTGCGGGTCGCGACGAAATAGTCAGCCCGCGGAATTGCCAACGCCTCACGATTGCCGCTGCAGGACCTGCCGGATCGCGCCAACCACGTTGTCGACGGTGAAGCCGAAATGCCTCATCAACACATCGCCCGGGGCCGATTCCCCGAAACTGTCGATACCCACGACCGCGCCATCCAGGCCGACGTACTTGCGCCAGTAGTCGGTGACGCCGGCCTCGACCGCGACGCGTGCGCGCACGCCCCGGGGCAGCACCTGCTCGCGATAGGCCGCATCCTGCGCGTCGAAGCGGTCGGTCGACGGCATCGCCACGACGCGCACGGCGATCTGCTCGGATGCGAGC
>CAZTPK010000069.1:0-7759 GCA_964614765.1 uncultured Gammaproteobacteria bacterium | reverse complement strand
CCACGGAGCCGAACTGCTTCATGCGCTTCTTGCCCTCCTTCTGCTTCTCGAGCAGCTTGCGTTTGCGGGTGATGTCGCCCCCGTAGCACTTCGCCAGGACGTTCTTGCGCATCGCCTTGACCGTCTCGCGCGCGATGATGTTGGAGCCGATGGCGGCCTGTATCGCCACGTCGAACATCTGACGCGGTATGAGCTCGCGCATCTTCTCGGCCAACTCGCGCCCTCTGCGCTGGGCGTTGTCCTGGTGCACGATGAGGGACAGGGCGTCGACCTTCTCGCCGTTGATGAGGATGTCCACCTTGACGAGCTTTGCCGGTTGGTGGCGCAGAAAGGTATAGTCCATCGAGGCGTATCCGCGCGTCACCGACTTCAGGCGGTCGAAGAAATCCGTGACCATCTCGCTCAGCGGCATCTCGTAGGCGATCGCGACCTGGCCGCCGAGGTACTGCATGCGTTTCTGCACGCCGCGGCGCTCCGCGAACAGGGTGATGACGTTGCCGAGATACTGGTGCGGCACGAGGACGTCGGCCTGGATGATGGGCTCGCGGATCTCCTGGATCTTGTTCACCGGCGGCAGCTGCGCCGGATTGTCGACCTGCAGCACCTCACCGCCGGTCGTCAGCACCTCGTAAACGACCGTCGGCGCCGTGGTGATGAGGTTGAGGTCGTATTCCCGTTCCAGGCGCTCCTGCACGATCTCCATGTGCAGCATGCCGAGGAATCCGCAGCGGAATCCGAATCCCAGCGACTGGGAGGTCTCCGGTTCGTATTGCAGGGCCGAATCGTTCAGGCGCAGCTTCGCCAGGGCCTCGCGGAAGGCCTCGTAATCGGCCTGGTCGATCGGATACATGCCAGCGAACACGTTGGGCTTGATGCGCTTGAACCCCGGCAGCGCTTCCTTCGCGGGACGGCCGGCGTCGGTGAGCGTGTCGCCGACGGGGGCGCCGTCGACCTCCTTGATCCCCGCAATCACCCATCCGACCTCCCCGGCCTGCAGCACCTCGCGGTCGACCTTCTTCGGCGTGGAGATGCCAACCCTGTCGACCTCGAAGTCGCGCCCGGTCGACATCACCCTGATCTTGGAGCCGACCCGAAGGCTGCCGTCCACGACCCGCACGAGCGAGACCACGCCCAGGTAGTTGTCGAACCATGAATCGATGATCAACGCCTTCAGCGGTCCGTCGGGATTCCCGCGTGGCGGCGGTATGCGATCGACCAGCGCGTGCAACAGCTCGCGTACGCCGGTCCCCAGCTTGGCGCTCACCCGGACCGCATCGGTGGCGTCGATGCCGATGATCTCCTCAATCTCCTGGATGACCCGGTCGGGATCGGCGGCCGGCAGGTCTATCTTGTTCAGTACCGGCACCACCGTCAGGCCCTGATCGACAGCCGTGTGACAGTTCGCCACCGACTGGGCCTCCACGCCCTGTGCCGCGTCGACCACCAGCAGCGCCCCTTCGCATGCCGCCAGCGAGCGGGAGACCTCGTAGGCGAAGTCGACGTGGCCAGGGGTGTCGATGATGTTGAGCTGATAGACCTTGCCGGTGTCGGCCTTGAATTGCAGGGTGACGCTCTGGGCCTTGATGGTAATGCCGCGCTCGCGCTCCAGGTCCATGGAGTCCAGCACCTGCGACTCCATCTCGCGCTGGGTGAGACCGCCGCAGATCTCGATCAACCGGTCGGCGAGCGTCGATTTGCCGTGGTCGATGTGGGCGATGATGGAGAAGTTTCGGATGTGGTCCATGCCGGCGCGGGCGTTCGTATTTCCGGGAGTTTCCGCGCATCTGAACCGCGCGCCCGCCATCGGGCGGGAGAGCAAATCAAGGGGTCTCTCGATCGCGCGCCGATTCTAGCGTTTTTGCGGCGCTGCCGAAACCTTTGACGCCCAGGAGGCGGATGACGGCCGCGGCATCCAGGTGGTAGTGGCAGATCTCGGTGCGCCCGTCGAGCAGCACCGGGACGAGCTCGTCGTAAGACGACAGGAGGTCCTCCCGACCGGCGGCGTCGATGTCGATGACCTCGATGTCGAAGTCGTGGGCAGCCTGCAGGGTCTGGAGCGCCCGCAGCATCACCTCGCACAGATGGCAATAGGACCGCGAGAGCAGCGTCAGCCGCGGCTTCACTCCTTGTCGTCACCCGGCACCTTCAGGGCCAGAAACACCGGCCCGCCGCGACGCTGGATCAGGACCGGCACCGACTTGCCCGCTGGCAGCTTCTCGACGATCTCCTTGAACTGTCTGGCGTTCTCCACCTTCTGGTTGTCGACCATCATGATGACGTCGCCTTCGCGGATCCCCGCCTTGTACGCCGGACCCTCTTCCACCTCGGTGACGATAACGCCTCGGTCGTCGACCTCGAGTTCCTCGCGCTGCTGCTTGGTCAGGTCGCTGACCGTGATCTTCAGCTGACCGGCCGTGCTGCCCTTGGGCGCGCCCTCGCGCTGACCGAGCATCGGCGCGAGCTCGTCTTCCTCGGGCAGCTCCGCCACGGCGACCTGGAGGGACTCGATCCTGCCGTTGCGCATCACCTTGACCGGGACCGTCTCGCCGATGCGGGTGCTGCCGACCAGGGGCGGCAGGTCCGAGGAGGCCTCGATCGGCCTGCCGGCAAACTCCAGCACCACGTCGCCGGCCTGTATGCCGGCCTTGGCGGCCGGTCCGTCGGGCACCACCTTGGAAACCAGGGCTCCGCGCGGTTTGTCCATCTTGAAGGACTCCGCGAGGTCCTGGGTGACGTCCTGGATGATGACGCCGAGCCAGCCCCGGCTCACCGCGCCCTTCTCGCGCAACTGCTCGTAGACGTTCATCACCACCTCGATGGGGATGGCGAAGGAAAGTCCCATGAAGCCGCCGGTGCGGCTGAAGATCTGGGAGTTCACGCCGACCACCTCGCCGTCCAGGTTGAACAGCGGACCTCCGGAATTGCCCGGATTGATGGCGACGTCGGTCTGGATGAAAGGCGTGTAATTCTCGTTCGGCAGGCTGCGGCCCTTGGCGCTGACGATGCCGGCCGTCGCCGAATGGTCGAACCCGAACGGGGAGCCGATCGCGAGCACCCACTCGCCGACCTTCAGGTCCGCGGAGCTGCCGATCTTCACCGTTGGCAGGTTCTGGGCCTCGATCTTGAGCACCGCAAGGTCGCTGCGCTCGTCGGTGCCGATGAGCTTGGCCTTGAACTCGCGCCGGTCGCTCAGCCGCACCATGATCTCGTCGGCATTCTTGACGACATGATTGTTGGTGATGACGTAGCCGTCGCCGGAGATGATGAATCCGGAGCCGAGCGACTCGGCCGGCACGTCGCCCCCGAAACCTTCCTGACCTTCGAAGAACTTCTTCAGAAAATCGTGCAACGGGCTGTCCTCGGGGATGTCCGGGATCTTGAAGTCCTTCGGCATCCCGGGGGCTCCCTTCGGACCCGTCACGGTGGTGCCGATGTTGACCACCGCCGGCCCGTACTCCTCCACCAGCTGCGTAAACTCGGGCAGCGATCGCGCCGAGGATGCGCCCGCCCATGCGCACAGCAAGGCGGCGGCCAGCACGAACGGGTAGCGTTTGAGAGCCTGCATAGTGACTTCCTCGAGGATGATTCGGCGGCGCCGTGAGACGCCGTCAGTGCTTGGTCGCGAGGACCACGGAGCCCGCGACCTGGCGAACCGTGAGCGGCGGTACCTCGCCCACGACCGTGACCTGATAATTGTCGTTCAGTCTGCTATAGGTGTTCACGGCGCCCACGGCGGTGAACCCCTCCATCGAATCGGACTTGTCCGCCAGCTCCTCGACGAATACCGAAATCGTCGCCAGCCCGTCGGAGAACACGATATGCTCGACGGGTGAATCGCTGGCGGAGAGGCGCTGGATCTTGTACTCGCGCTGCGAGAAACCCTCCGGCACCCATTGCACCAGCCATTTCTGCGTGACGGGCAATTCCAGGGACTGGGCCTCCCCGGACCGGCTCTTGTCGAAGGTCGTGAAGTTCTCGCTGTTCACCGCCGGCTGCAGCAGGTCATCGGCGATGGTCGTCGGCAACGACAGCTGGGTGAAAAGTATCTGCTCGAGGATGGCGCCGCGGCTGTTGACGACCTCCGAACGAAGCAGGAGCCGATTCTCGGCATCGATCCAGAATCTATATCCATAGCGAAACGCGTTGCGCGGCAGGACGCCGATTACCCAGGCACGCCGTCCGGCGACACGGTCCCGGCCGATCAGTTCGAACTGGTAGTTGAGCGCGATCTCCGATGCGGGCTGCCGGAAGCTGGGCAGGAACTTGCGCATGGCGCGCCTCTCGATCATCACCGCGCGGCTGTCGGGCAGGTAGCATTTCACCGTGTCGTTGCTGCGTATGACCTCGCGCGGCGATCCCGACAGGGAGACGATGCGCTCCTGCTCGCCGTTCTCGTCGGCGCGGTGGATGATGCGCATGCTGTCGGCGTCGGCGCCACGGCTGTAAACGAACACGCCGTCGTAGTTCAGCTCGCGCGTCGCCCTGGCCATGCTCTCGAACAGGCTCTCGGGACTGGGATCGCCGGTCTCGGCCTGGAGGTGCCCGGCGGTCATCAGCGCGACCAGCCACAGCCAGACGCGGCCCCGGGACTTTGCGGTCACCGCCATTCGCTACTGTTCCGTGCCGTAACCGACGACCTTGACGTACGGGAGCACGCCCGGGCTGCCCATCATGGCGCGCTGTTCACTGTAATTGACGATGTAGCTGTTCAATCTGGACCGGGCCGAGGGCATGGGCCCGACGCCCGCATCGTGATCCAGTTCACCCCAGAACGCGTCGCTGGGTCCGTAGGCGCCGGCTGCGCGGAGCGGTGCCTGTGCGGGCGCCTCGACCAACGTCGCTGCCGGTGCGACGGGCTGTTGCGCGACCATCGGCGAGCCGGCGGGAAGCGCTACCGTAGAAGTGGCGATCGCCGCGCTCGGCGAAACGGAGACGGTGCCCATGTTGCGCACCCCCAACACCGCTACGGCGGCGACCGTCGCCGCGATGGCGGCTCCCGCCAGCGGCCTCGCCCAGGTCTCCCTGCGGCGCGCCGGCGACAGCACGGTCGGTTCCGCGCCCAGGGCCTGCCGGAGGCGGTCGGCGAACTGCCTGTCGAGGTAGGGAGGAAGCTCGGCGCGCATGACCTGGCCGATGAGGTGGTAACGCGCCCAGGCGGCGCGCATCTCCGGGTCGTTGAGGCCGTTCTCAACGGCACGGCGCTCGATCTCTGTGCATTCTCCGTCCAAATACGAGGACAGCTTCAGCAGCTTCTCATCTGTCATAAACACCCGCCTACTCAAGTAACGGCTTCAACTGGTTGTCTATCGCCTCACGCGCCCGGAAAATCCGGGAACGCACCGTGCCGATCGGACATTCCATCACCTCGGCTATCTCCTCGTAACTCAGACCGTCCATCTCGCGCAGCGTGATGGCGGTTCGCAGATCCTCGGGCAACCGTTCGATCGTCCGGAACACCGTGTCCTTGATCTGCTCGGTCAGCAGGAGGTTCTCAGGTGTTTCGACCTCGTGCTGCAACTCTTCAATGTTGACCTCGCCCTCCTCGTCGTTCCCGCTCAGGTCGGCCTCCAGCGGCCGCCGCGACAGCGTCACCAGGTGGTTCTTGGCCGTATTGATGGCAATGCGGTAGAGCCACGTGTAAAAGGCGCTGTCTCCACGAAAGTTCGGCAGGGCGCGATAGGCCTTGAGGAAGGATTCCTGGGCCACGTCCAGCGCCTCGCTGGGGTCGCGGATGTAGCGCGACACGAGCTTGACGATCTTGTGTTGGTACTTGAGGACCAGCAGGTCAAATGCAGTCTTGTCGCCACGCTGTACCCTCTCGACCAACGGTCTATCCGTGCTGCTGTCGCCCATGCGGGCCGTCTCCTTGTATCATCAGCACGGTGCGTACAAGCTCCTGTGGGCGTAGACCATTCAGGTGTGAGTTAGGTTCCATGAGATCTCGGGCGGGTTGCCGGAGACCAATCGGCGGATTATCGACGATTTGAAGATGAGCCATCAATACGACCTGGATGTGCTGGTCGTGGGCAGCGGCGCCGCCGGCTTGAGCGCGGCCCTGCGCCTGGCGGAGCGCTATCGCGTCGGGGTGGTCACCAAGAGCAGCCTGACGGAGAGCAATACGCTTTACGCGCAGGGCGGGATCTCGGCGGTCCTGGACAAGGAGGACTCCGTCGCGTCGCACGTGGCCGACACCATCGACGCGGGCGCGGGGCTCTGCAATCGCGACGTGGTGCAATACGTCGTCGAGCGCGGGAACCAGTGCGTGCGCTGGCTGCAGGATCTGGGGGCGCCCTTCACCACCCGTACCGGCGCCGGCGGGCGCCCCGAGATGCATCTCACGCGCGAGGGCGGCCACAGTCACCGGCGCGTGGTGCACGCGGCCGACGCCACCGGCCACGCGGTGGAGACGACCCTGGAATCCCATGTTCGCGCCCATCCCAACATCGAGCTGTTCGAGAACCATCTGGCGATCGACCTCATCCTGGCGGCGAAACTGGGACTGGGATACCAGCGCTGCCTGGGGGCGTACGTCTATGATCGCGCCCGCCAGCGGGTCGAGACCTTCGGCGCCCGTTTCACCATCCTGGCCACGGGGGGGGCCGGCAAGGTCTACCTGTATACCACCAATCCCGACGTCGCCACCGGCGACGGCATCGCCATGGCCTGGCGCGCGGGCTGTCGGGTCGCCAACATGGAGTTCATCCAGTTTCACCCCACCTGCCTCTATCACCCCAAGGCCAAGACCTTCCTCATCACCGAGGCCGTGCGTGGCGAGGGCGGCCGGCTGTTGCTTCCCAATGGCGAGCCGTTCATGCACCGTTTCGACCCGCGGGGGGAGCTGGCCCCGCGTGACATCGTCGCCCGTGCCATCGACCACGAGATGAAACGGCTGGGCGCCGACTGCCTCTACCTGGACATCTCACACAAGGACGCGGATTTCATCCGGGAGCACTTCCCCACCGTGTACGGCCGCTGCATGGAGTTCGGCATCGACATGACCCGGCAGCCCATTCCCATCGTGCCGGCAACGCATTTCCTCTGCGGCGGAGTCGTAGCGGACATGAGTGGCCGCACCGACCTGCCCGGCCTGTACGCCATCGGCGAGGTCGCCTGCACCGGCCTGCATGGCGCCAACCGCCTGGCCAGCAATTCCCTGCTGGAGTGTTGCGTCATGGCGGCCTCGTGCACGGACGACATCCGCGACGCCTATGGCGCAGCGCCGCGTCCCCCCGCGCTGCCCCAATGGGACGAAAGCCAGGTGACCGACTCCGACGAGGAGGTCGTGGTGTCCCACAACTGGGAGGAACTGCGGCGGTTCATGTGGGACTACGTCGGCATAGTGCGGACCACCAAACGCATGCAGCGGGCACTGCGGCGCGCGCAGCTCCTGCACGCGGAGATCGCTGAATACTATGGGAATTTCCGCGTCACCAACGACCTCATCGAGCTGCGCAACCTGGCGCTGGTCGCGGAGCTAATCATCCGCAGCGCGCAGCTCCGGCACGAGAGCCGCGGCCTGCACTTCAACCGCGACTACCCGGATACCCTTCCCGACGCCGAGGCGCAGGACACGGTGCTCACGCCTGGGGGATCGCACACGCGTACTTCGTAGCAGGTCCCGGAATCCGGGCTTGCGCTGCAGGAGCGACGGCAGTCGCGACCATCATATTGCCGCTGAAGCGGCTCCTACAGCCGTCGCTCGACGTACGTCCCGTCGATCGCGCCGAGCGTCGTGGTGCCCGCGAACTGCATGATCCGC
>CAZTPK010000068.1:0-7871 GCA_964614765.1 uncultured Gammaproteobacteria bacterium | reverse complement strand
ATCCTGATGGTAGCCGGCATCGTGGAACAACAGGGCGTAGTAAACGACGTCCGCGTCGATGGGAACGCCGTCGTCCCGGCAGCGCTGGACCAGCAATTCCCCGGCCTGCACCGCATCAAGCGCGTGCGCGAAGTTGTGGTATGGCAGCGTCGGGTCGTAGAGCGCCGACGCACGCGCCTCAAGGGCGTCGTCGCGTTGCATGGCCGGGCTGGTGCGGCGCGGCGTGCGCGATTGGAGCGGGTGATGGGAATCGAACCCACGCCGCCAGGTTGGGAACCTGGAGTTCTGCCATTGAACTACACCCGCGGTTGAGCTGTGGGAATTCTAATGAAATTCCCGCCCGACGGGAAACTCGAGTCACCTGCGGCCGGCGGACCTTTCGGGCCCGGCGACGGTCCGCTCAGGTGGCATTTACCCGGTGAAGGCTCACAGATTTGGCATACCGGCCGCAGGACATCCCGGCGCACTGGTGCTACGATGACCTTCCTAAATAGTGGAAACAACGGTAGTGCGGTCAAGATCCAACGGCAGGAACCCCGACAGAGGGCCGGAGACCGCCGGCAAGGCGCGCGGTGGGTGTCTCGGGCCCTCCGGCACGCCGGTTCGGGTTTCACCAGGCCGGTCGCCTCGAAACTGATGAAAAAGCCGAATCCGACGGTTGTGGTGGTAGACGACAGCGCCAGCGTCCATGCGTTCTTCGAGCGCTGCCTGTCGCACTACGAAGTCGACTATCACGCCTTCGCCTCCACTGCCGATTCCGTCGCCTACCTTTGCGACCATCGGCCCGATGTGGTCTTCCTGGACATCATCATGCCCGACAAGGACGGCCTGACGTTCCTGCAGGAGCTTCGCCGGATGCCTCTCCAGGCTGAGACGCCGGTGATCATGATTACCTCGAAGGATTATGCTCAGGATCGAATGGTCGCCAAGAACCTGGGCGCGGTCGACTTCGTGGTCAAGCCGATGCGCACACAGACGATTCGGGAGCTGATCGTGAAATACACGCAGGCCCGGGAGAAATCCGCCAGCCGGACGGCCAACGGCTGACGCGGCCGGGGGATCGCTGGACAGGGGACGGACGGCTATCACGAAGCGGACAATGAGTACCGGATACGTGCGGTTCTGGGGCGTGCGCGGATCCTATGCCGCCCCGTTCGCCAGTCACATGCAGATTGGCGGCAACACCTCCTGTGTCGAGATCCGTGTCGGCGAGCACGTGCTCATCTGCGACGGCGGCACCGGCATCATCCCGCTGGGAGAGAAGCTGATTGCGGACGGCTCGCCACACAATCTGCTGATACTGCTGACGCACTATCATTGGGACCACATCTGCTGACTTCCGTTTTTCACCCCGGCGTTCCGGCGTGATTGGAATATCGCGTTCTTTGGGCCGGGGGAAAGCGCCCGCGACATCGAAAAGCGCATCTCGGATCAGATGAAGGCGCCCTACTTCCCCGTGGAAACGGAGACGTCGGCGGCGAATATCTCGTATGCGGCCCCGAACAAGTCCGGATTCACGCATGGGCCGATGCGCATCAACTACCAGAACGTGCATCATCCGGGGGTGACTTACGGCTACCGGATCGAAGTCAACGGCAAGGTCATCGTTTACGTTTCCGACAACGAGTTCATGTTCCTCGAACGATCGATAGAAATGCGCTACTCGGAGTTCAATCGCGAGGAGCAGGTGCTGCTCGAACGCATGAAGCACGAAGAGCGCAACACTGAACTCAACATGATTCGAAACGCGGACATATTGATACACGACGCGCAATACACGCCCGAGGACTACCACAAGAAGCGGGGCTGGGGACACTCCTGCTACATCGATACCGTCAATTCCGCCATCGATGCCGGCGTGAAGAGTCTCTACCTTTATCATCATGATCCGACGTACGACGACAAGGAGGTCGCTATGATCCATCGCAGCGCGGTAGGCATCGCCCAGGACAGGCGATCCGGTATGGAATGTCACGTTGCCCACGAGGGGCTCACGATTACCATATGAGCGGGCGCCTTCCTCCGGCGGGACCCGTATCGCGACTATGAGCGCCAAACCGGAACTGCAGGTCACCGTCAACGGCAGACCGCTGCCGCTGTCCGAGGGTTCAAGCGTGGCGGACCTGATCCGGGAGGTCGGCGTCGGCGGGCGGTATGCCGTCGAGGTCAACCGGCAGATCGTGCCGCGCTCCGAGCACGGGAAGACCTTGCTGCAGGCCGGGGATCGCGTTGAGATCGTGCAGGCGATTGGCGGCGGCTGAGGTCGCCGCGGCGCGGCAATCGCGACACGCGTGGCCGCGGAATTGAACCGGCCGTCCTTGGGCTTATACTGGCACCGAGATCCCAGTGTCGAATCCCGACGAACGCATGACCGCTGATACCTCCCGGCAGGACTTGCTCGTCATCGACGGCCGCGCCTACGGCTCGCGCCTGCTCGTCGGTACCGGCAAGTATCGCGATTTCGAACAGACACGTGCCGCCGTGCTGGCCAGCGGCGCGCAGATCGTGACGGTGGCAATTCGCCGCACGAACATCGGGCAGGAACCGGGAGCGGCCAATCTGCTCGATTTTCTCCCGCCGGATCGTTACACGATACTCCCCAATACCGCCGGCTGTTACGACGCCGCCTCGGCGGTTCGCACCTGCCGGCTCGCGCGCGAGATGCTCGACGGGCACAGTCTCGTCAAGCTGGAGGTCCTCGGCGACGAAAAGACGCTGTTTCCCGACATCCCGGCGACGATTGCCGCCGCCGAGGAGCTCATACGCGACGGCTTCAGGGTGATGGTGTACACGAACGACGACCCGGTCATGGCCAAACGTTTCGAGGCGATGGGATGCGTTGCCGTCATGCCGCTGGCCGCGCCGATCGGCTCCGGCATGGGCATCAGGAATCCGTACAACATTCGCATCATCGTCGAAAATGCGAAAGTGCCTATCATCGTCGATGCCGGCGTGGGTACGGCGTCCGACGCCGCCGTGGCCATGGAGCTGGGGTGCGACGGCGTACTCATGAACACGGCCATCGCGCAGGCGCGCGACCCGGTCCTGATGGCTGCGGCGATGCGCAAGGCCATCGAGGCGGGCCGCGAGGCATTTCTCGCCGGGCGTATGCCGCGGCGCCCGTACGGCGTGGCTTCCTCGCCGATAGAAGGGCTGTTTTTCTGATCGACTCGCCGTCGGCGTTGCCGCCGCAGCGGCGGGTGCGCAGCTTCGTCATCCGCGAAGGGCGCATGACCCCGGCTCAGGCGCGTGCGCTCACGGAATTGTCGCCGCGGTACGGCGTGCAGATCGCCGACACCGAGATCGACCTTTACGCGCTTTTCGGCAACCGTGCGCCTTGTCATCTGGAGATCGGGTGCGGCAACGGCGACTGCATTATCTCGCTCGCGCAGGCCAACCCCGGCAACAATTATCTCGGCATCGAGGTCCATCGCCCTGGCGTGGGCAGCCTCATGCTGCGGGCCGCTGCGCTCGGCCTGCGGAATCTGCGCATCCTCAACCGCGACGCGGTCGAGGCGGTTGCCGTCCAGATCCCGGTCGCCAGCATCGATCAAATCTACGTCTTCTTCCCCGATCCATGGCCGAAGAAGCGGCACCACAAACGCCGTCTGCTGCAGCCCGACTTCATCGCCGCGTTGCGCGAGCGCCTGCGCGCCAGTGGCAGGCTGTTCATCGCCACCGACTGGCAGGACTACGCCGATCACATCGGCCAGGCGATGGCGCAGGTCGGCGGCCTGGTCAATCTCGCCGCGCCGGCCGCGTATGCGCCGCGCCCGGCATGGCGGCCGCCGACGCGGTACGAGCGCCGCGGAGGTCGACTCGGGCACGTCGTGCGGGACTTCGTGTACGGCCGCGGCTGACGGCGCGTGTTCAGGCCGGCGGCAGAAGATCGAGAAAGCTGTCGACGCACGTGAAGTCGTCGTGGACGCGCGGCTGTCCGCGGCTGTCCGGCATCCTGATGGCGAGCAGGTGACGTATGCCGAAGTCGCGCGCGGAGCGCAGCACCGTGGGGTTATCGTCGACCAGCAGCGTCCGGTCCGGGGCGTAGGGCACGGCCGAGTGCAGGCGGCCCCAGAACGCTGTCTGCTCCTTCGGGACCCCAAAATCGTGCGAGCTCACGATATGGTCGAAAAAGGCTCCGATGCCGGTGCGATCGAGCTTGTGGGAGAGGCTGCGCCTGTGGGCATTCGTGGTGAGAACGACCTCGATCTCGCGACTGCGCAGGAATCGCAGGAAATCGGGAACGTGCGGTCGCACCGCGATCAAATGAGCGACTTCGCGTTCCAGGGCCGATATGTCGATGCCCAGCTCCGCCGTCCAGTGATCCAGGCAATACCACTGCAGCGTGCCTTCGCGCGCCCGGATGCGCGGGGCGATCTGGCGTTTTGCGGTTTCCAGGTCCAGCGCGTTGCATTCGGCAAAGCGCCTGGGCAGGTGCTCCTTCCACAGGTAGCTGTCGAAGTGAAGGTCGAGCAGCGTCCCATCCATGTCGAGCAACACGGTGTCGATGCGGTCCCAATCAACCATGAGATGTCGGTTCAATGCCCACGATGCGGAGGGCGCGAGTATAGGCACTGGCCGCGCGCAACGGAACCGGCCGGGACGGCCGGCGTCCGTGGGCGGGGCGGTGCGGGATCGGCCTCGCTACAGGGGGGCGACGGGAGGGAATGCTCTCGCCCATGCCGAGAGGGCGGGAGTTCAGCGGGACTGCGCCGTGCATGCCGGTCCGAGCCCGCTGGTCTCCGAGCGCCGTTCCCGTGAAACCAGCGGGTCACGCACTTGTCAGAGGTCTCGGCGCCGACGCACGGCAGGCTCGGTGATGTGGCCCGCCGCGTTGTGTAGAATCGGCAACTCGACTCGGGAGAGATACGGGACGATGCTTTCGAAAATCTGCCGTGCGGCTGCAGGCTTGTGCCTCGTGCTGGCGCTGCCCGCCCCCGCACAGACGATATCCGGCAGCGGCGCCAAGCAGTGCGGCGACTTCATTCAGGCCGTGACCTTGAAGTCCGACGTCGCCATCAATGGCTTCATCTCCTGGGCCCAGGGCTATCTCAGCGCATACAACGCAACCAACCCGGAGGGCAGGGACGTCGCCATCGACCCTTCGGGTCTGCAGTACTGGTTGACCGATCACTGCAGCAAGAATCGCGACGAGAGCTTTTTCCGGGCGGTGCAGCAGCTTGCCGCCGAGCTCGGTCGCTAGCCCTCCAGGGCTCGGGCCCGGGCAAGGGCGTTGCCGGCGCGATCGGATCGCCGCGCGGCAGATAGCCGCGCTCGGTGCAGGGCCTCGAGGATGATTGCCGGCGTCCCTCGACGCGCCTGCGCACCTCCCTCTTTGTGCGAGAATACGCGTCCGGAGTCCGCAACCGGCTGGAGAACAGTGTCATGTATGAGAAGAAGATCCTGGGTCTGGACGACGCCAAGCGCGTGGCCGCCGCGTCGGAAGCCGAGGCACGACGCAACAACTGGAACGTGGTCATCGCCATTGTCGACGACGGAGGCCACCTGATGTACCTGCAGCGCGAGAAGGTCCAGCTCGGATCCGTCGAAGTCGCGATAACCAAGGCCAAGGTCGCGCTGATGTTCCGTCGGCCGACGCGGATCTGGGAAGAGATGGTCGCCGCCGGCCGTTACGGCTACCTCGCCATGCCCGGGATGCTGCCGCTGGAGGGAGGGGTGCCGCTGGTGTTCGGGGACGAGATCGTCGGCGCCATCGGGGTCAGCGGCGTGAAGTCTTCCGAGGACGGCCAGATCGCGGCAGCCGGCGCCGCCGCGCTATAACGGTCGGAATCCCCTGCGGGCCGAGCGCGCGCCGTCCACTCCGCTATGAAGGCCGATCGTCAGTGCCGCTATCGATTCGATGCCGAGGCGCTGCATGCCGGCGCCGAGCGCAGCACGATTCGCGTGATCGTGCTTGCCTCCGTCATGATGATCGCGGAGATAGTCGGCGGCATCGCCTTCGGTTCGATGGCCTTGCTGGCCGACGGATGGCACATGGCAACCCATGTGGCGGCGTTGGGCATCACCGCGCTCGCCTATCGGTACGCGCGCACGCACGCGGACAGTCCGGTCTATACCTTCGGTACGGGGAAGTTCGGGGTGTTGGGCGGCTTCGCCAGCGGGGTCGCATTGATGGTGGTCGTTGTCTTCATGGCCCTCGAGTCGTTCGCGCGCCTGTTCAGGCCCGGCAGCATCGAGTTCAACGAGGCGATCGCGATAGCCCTGCTCGGACTGCTCGTCAATCTGCTCAGCGCCTGGTGGCTGCACGACCAGGGCGAAGCGGACTCCCACCCGCACGCCCACGATCACAACCTTCGCGCCGCATATCTGCACGTGCTCGCCGATGCGCTGACCTCCGTGCTCGCCCTGATCGCGCTGGGCTGCGGGAAGCTGTTGGGCTGGATATGGATGGATCCGCTCATGGGTATCGTCGGTGCGCTGGTGATCGCGCGCTGGTGCTTCGGCCTGCTGCGAGACAGCACCGCGATATTGCTCGACACGCGCGCCGACGAGGCGACCGAGCGGGCAATGCGCGATGCAGTGGAGCGCGACGGCGCTCATCGCGTCGCCGACCTGCACGTCTGGCACATTGCGCCGAACCAGATGGCCGCCATCGTCGAGGTTGAGAGCACCGCCCCGCAGCCTCCCGACTACTATCGACGGCTGCTGGAGGGTGTGGTCCGCCTCGTTCACGTCACCGTGCAGGTGACCCAGATGCCCGGCGGTCGGGTCGCGCAGGTCAATCGCGAGTGAAGTCGGTCAGGGTGAGTTCGTAGGTACCGCGAGGCAGCACCGTGCTGGAGGTTGTTTCCTCGCGCACCGCCTTCACGAGACCGACGCCTGGCGCGTACCACGCGGTGCTCTCCACGCGAATGTCCGTCTGGCCGACGTAGAATCCGACATTTTTGGAAGTCGTTCCGACGCCCTGAACGCGGACACAGTTCTTGAACGTCCCGGCCGGTACGGCGACTTCTTCATCGGTAGCCTCGATGCGATACTGCATATCCACCGGCACGGTGATTCGATTGAGAGAGTGCTCCGGCGGGCCGGTGTGCTCGAGGGTCACCGTGTACTCGGTGTCGGTCCAGGAGGCGGGCTCATCGGTGCTTGCGGGGAGCACGATACGTGGGGTGGTGTACAGCTGCAGGGGCGAGTCCGGGGCGGATTCGCCTATGCGCACGACGCCGGCCGGCTCGACGCGGTAGTAAGTGTAGCGGCCATCTGCGCTCGCACGCACGTTCACGGTCTGGCCCTCATGGTGCGCTGGCGGGAGGGTCGCGACGAGATACTTCTTCCTCTGGGGGCCATCCATCGTCACGACGTGGATGTCGTACTGCCATTTCAGGCCCTCCTGGAGCGGGTAATATGCATTTGTCGCCCGCCCGCAGGCGCCGAGAAAACCAGGCAGGACGAGCATCAGTAGGACGGCCGTCGGGCAAGGGGCGATGAGGCGCATTTTCAAGGTGCGGGGCGAGGAGAAGCTCGCTTACAATACCAGTTTGTCGAGGACACTGTCATGTCGATCAGAACAGACGATCTCAGAATTCGCTCCACCCAGGAAGTAATTCCGCCCGCGCAGCTTTGCGCCGAAGTGCCGATGAGCGAGCGCGCGGCGAGAACGGTGGCGGGCACCCGCGTCGCCATACAGAACATTCTCAATGGCGTCGACGACAGACTGCTGGTGATCACCGGGCCGTGTTCGATCCACGACACCGACGCCGCGCGCGAGTATGCGGGCAAACTGAAGACGCTTATCAATGAGCTATCCGACGATCTGCTCATCGTCATGCGTGTCTACTTCGAGAAGCCGCGCACGACGGTCGGCTGGAAGGGGCTCATAAACGACCCGGGTCTGGACGAGAGCTTCCGGA
>CAZTPK010000067.1:0-7999 GCA_964614765.1 uncultured Gammaproteobacteria bacterium | reverse complement strand
TTCCCGCACGCGCCGCGGGCGGCGATCGGCTATTCGCTCGGCGGCAACGTGCTGATGAAGTACCTCGGGGAGCGCGGTGCGGCGGCGGGGCTCGACGCCGCCGCGGCCGTGAGCGTGCCGTTTCTGCTGCACGACAGCGCCGACCGGCTCGACCGCGGCTTCTCGCGCTTCTACCAGAAGATCCTGGTCGGCAGCCTCACCCGGAAGGTGGCGCAGAAGTTCGCGCGGATGCAGAGCCCGATCGCGCTCGACGCCGCGGCGGCGAGCCGGAACTTCCGCGAGTTCGACGACCGGGTGACCGCGCCCCTGCACGGCTTCGGCGATGCGGCGGAATACTACGAGCGCTCGAGCTCGCGGCAGTACCTGCAGGCGATCGCGGTGCCGACGTTGATCCTTCAGGCGCGCGACGACCCGTTCATGACGCCGGCGGTGATCCCCGAGGCCGGAGAACTCGCCCCCTGCGTACGCCTGGAGGTGAGCGATCGCGGCGGTCACGTCGGCTTCGTCACCGGCGCGGTGCCCTGGCGCCCGCGCTACTGGCTGGAGGAGCGCATCCCCGGCTTCCTGGCCGAGCACCTGCGCGCATAGCCCGGCGCCAGATGCCAAGGTGCGGGCTAACCGCTACCATATCCGGTCGAAACTTCCACACCGGATCGCGCCCGTGAGACTCACCGCCCGACAGTTCCGTGCCTGGCCGCACAAGAGCATCTCGCTGCTCGGCATGTCCGGCGTCGGCAAGACGCAGCTCGCCAACCGCCTGCGGCGGGCGCACTGGTTTCACTACTCCGGGGACTACCGCATCGGCACGCGCTACCTCGACGAGCCCATCCTCGACAACATCAAGCGCCAGGTCATGCACATCCCGCTGCTGCACGACCTGCTGCGCTCGGACTCCATCCGCATCGAGAACAACATCACCGTCGACAACCTCAAGCCCGTGTCGACCTTTCTCGGCAAGCTCGGCAACCCCGAGCAGGGCGGCCTGTCGCTGCCCGAGTTCAAGCGCCGGCAGGCGCTGCATCACGGTGCCGAGGTGGCCGCCATGCGGGACGTGCCGGAGTTCATCCGCCGCGCGCACGACATCTACGGCTACGATCACTTCATCAACGACGCCGGCGGCAGCCTGTGCGAGCTGGACGACCCGGAGGTGATGCGGGTGCTGAGCGAGCACACGCTCGTCCTCTACATCAAGGCCACGGATCGCGACGAGCAGGAGCTCATCCGGCGCGCGCAGGAGGACCCGAAGCCCTTGTACTACCGCGAGGCGTTCCTCGACGAGCAGCTCGCGGCCTACATGCACGAGCGCGCGCTCGAGTACGTGGCGCTCATAGACCCGGACGACTTCGTGCGCTGGATGTTTCCTCGGCTGTTCTACTCGCGCATCCCCCGCTACGAGCGGATCGCGCGCGAGCACGGCTACACCGTCACTACCGACTAGCTGTGGGCCGTGCGCGACGAGTCCGACTTCCTGGCGCTGGTGGAATCAGTGCTGGAGAGGGCGGCCTGAGGGATCGAGCATGCCCATCGTCGCCAACACCGCGCTGCCCGCCTTCAACGATCTCCGCAAGGAAGGGGCCACGATCATCCCGCTCGAGGTGGCGGTGCGCCAGGACATCCGCGAGCTGCACATCGGGCTCCTCAACATGATGCCGGACAAGGCCCTGCAGGCCACCGAGCGGCAGTTCTTCCGCCTGGTGAACGAGAGCAACCAGATCGCGCAGTTCCACATGCACCCTTTCACGCTGAGGGAGCTGGCGCGCGGCGAGGAGGCCCGCGCGCACATCGAGCAGTACTACGACACCTTCGAGGAGATCCGCGAGCAGGGCCTGGACGCGCTCATCATCACCGGCGCCAACGTCACGCAGCCGGATCTGACGCGCGAGCCGTTCTGGCTGCCGCTGAAGGAGGTCGTGGACTGGGCCTACGACAACGTGACATCGACCCTGTGCTCGTGTCTGGCCACGCACGCGGTGCTGCAGTTCCGCTACGGCCAGAAGCGCCACCCGCTGCCGGCCAAGCGCTGGGGCGTGTACTCGCACCGCGTGGTCGATCCCAGGCACCCGCTGGTCATGGGCGGCAACACCCGCTTCGACGTGCCGCACTCGCGCTTCAACCAGATCGATCGCGCGCAGTTCGAGGCCGCGGGCCTGCACGTGCTGGTGGAGAGCGAGGAGGCGGGCGTGCACCTGGCGGTGAGCGAGGACGGCTTCCGCATCGTCTTCTTCCAGGCGCACCCGGAGTACGACACCATCAGCCTGCTGAAGGAGTACAAGCGCGAGGTCATGCGCTACGCGAGCGGCGAGACCGACGAGTACCCGCCGTTTCCCGAGAACTATTTCCGGCCGCAGGTGAAGGCGATCCTCGAGGAGTACGCCGAGCGGGTGCGCGCGGCGCGCGCGCGCGGCGCGGCCATCCCGGAGATGCCGGAGGCGATCGTCATCCCGCATCTGGACAACACCTGGCACGACACCGGCGAGGCGGTCATCAACAACTGGGTCGGCAAGGTCTACCAGCTCACCGACATCGACCGGCGCAAGCCCTTCGCGCCCGGCGTCGACGTCTCGCGGCCGCTGGGCGAGTGGCGTTAGCGTGCGCCGGCATGCCGGTCACGTGCAGGGTGATAGATAGCCTCGCCGCCGTCGTTCCAGCGCAAGCTGGAATCCATACACGGTGTCGGTGGCGATCTTCCTGCACTGGACGCCGCGAGGCCAGTGCCAAGGCGGCAGCAGAAGAGCCCGTCACTCGTGTTGCATGGTCGAAGGAGCCATTGATGAAGGAGTACCAGGTGCTCATCTATCAGGAAGGCCTGCTCGGGTCGATGCTCCTCGGGCAGTCCAAGGTCGACCCGGAGCGATTCGCGGACTTCCTCAACCGGCACGCGCGCAACGGCTGGCGCGTGGTGACCATGGAGCGCGAGAGCCGGCGCGCGTTGCTGCTGTGGGCGCGCGAGGCCTTTCTCGTGGTGATGGAGCGCGATGCGAAAGGCTAGCCTCACCGCCATCGTCCTGCTCGTCGGGGCGGGGGCGCTGTTCCTGGTGCAGCTGTGGGTGCGGCCGTTCGCGGCGGACACCTTCTTCAAGCTCATGGTCACGATCGGCGTCGTGCTGGTCATCGTGGTGATCGTCGCCCTGATCCGCCGCGAGTATCTCAACGAGAAGCGCCTACGCGAGAAGGGCCTCATCGACTGAATGGCCGCGCGCAGATCCGAGTCGGCGCGCGCGATTCCGGCGTGTGGATCGTGATCGGCATTTCCGCTCTCCCGTTTGGTCTGCCGCCAACGCAATCACGGATTAGGATCGGGAAGACATGCGCAAGAATCCGGGAGTGGTCGCGGCGCTTGTCGTGCTGCTCATCGTGATGCCGGGCCTGGCGCGCGCCGCCGGCTGGCTGGGCGTCTGGAAGGTCATGTCCACCAAGGGCATGCCCTACTACATCACGCTGTCCGCCGACGGCGTGGCGGAGAGCACCATGGAGCCGGGGTATCGTGCCACCTGGGAAGAGAAGGACGGCAAGGCCTACATCACCTTCGCCTCCGGCTGGAAGGCGATCCTTTACGACGACAACGGGGTCATCATGAAGGCCGCCTTCAGGCGCGACAAAGGATACGCCGACGAACCCGACAGCGTCACGCCCGCGCAGCGTGTGCCAGCGTTCCCGTCGCCGAGCGAGTGATCGCTCGATAGGGGAGAAAAGTTCAGGGCTTCAACGGAGGCGAGCGCGATAGCCGTTAGCGCGCCGCCTGCCAGCGCGAAAACACGCGGCAGGAGGACTCGCTGCGGCACTGCGCCGGGCGGGTGTGATCGGGGATGTCGCCGCCGCGGCAGTCCCAGCGGAATCCGCCGTCGTCGTGGCCGGGCCTGACGACCAGCGTCCTGCCGTGCAGGTTCGGGTAGCGCGGCGCGTCGAAGGTGAGCGTGATCGCGCCATCCTGTGTCGAAACCATGCTGCCGACGGCGGTCGACAGCGAGTCCGGTTTCCTGCGCACGCCCGCCTCCAGCAGGTCAGCGGGGAAGTGGCGGTTCTCGCGCCAGTAGGCCTCGATGGCCTTCTTCGCCGCCGCCACGTGCTCGAGCGCCTCGATGACCGCGACGCGTTCGCCGTAGGTTGTCGAGCTCTTCGGCCCTTTCAGCACGATGAGCGGCGAGATCGCGGTGAAGAACAGCGTCGCGCAGCCCACGGCGTGCGAGAAGCCGCTGCTCCTGAAACCCCTCACCCACCGGCCCTCGACAACACGGATGGTCAGCACGCCCAGGTAGGCCATGCCGAGCAGGAAGACCACGGAGAAGATCGCCACCGTCACCCACATGAAGACGTCGTGGCAGGGATCGCCCGGCAGCGTGAGCTGGATCAGCGTGTCGCAGGTCCACGCGCCCGCGGCGACGAGGACGCCGAACAGGGCGGCGCTGAGGGGCAGGGAGTCGCTCATGGACGCGCGATTATATCGGCTGCGGCGCTGGGCGCGAACAGCGGCTTCGTTGCGCGCACTTCACGCGCGACCGCTGGTCAAGGCCGCGATTGCCAGCGGCTGCACGGCCGCGCCAAAGGACGGCGATCGCCGTCCTTTGGCGCAAGCTCAGAGCTTCGCCTCCGCCGCCGGCATGCCGGCGGAGATGGACGGCGTGCGCGGCAGCGGCCACACCTGCACGCGCTGGGCGCGCGGCGACATGCCGAAGAACTCCCGGTAGCAGGTGCTGAAGTGCTGCGTGGAGGCGAAGCCGCAGGCGATGGCGATGTTGCCCACGGACATATTGGTCTGCAGCAGCAGTTGCCGCGCCTGCCGCAGCCGCAGCTCGAGGTAATAGCGCGTGGGCACGGTGTTCAGGTACTTGCGGAACAGCCGCTCCAGTTGGCGGCGCGAGATGCCCACGTGCGCGGCCAGCTCGTCGATGCCGAGCGGCTCCTCGACGTTGGCCTCCATCAGCGCCACGGTCTCGCTCAGCAGCGGCTGCATGCGTCCCAGGCGCTCGCGCAGCGGCACGCGCTGCCGCTCGCTCGGCCCGCGTATCCGCTCGCACAGGAACTCCTCGGAGATCGCCACCGCGAGGTCGCGGCCGTGCTCGCGTGCGATGAGGTTGAGCATCATGTCGAGCGGCGCGGTGCCGCCGGAGCAGGTGTAGCGATCGCGATCGATCTCGAAGAGCTCCTGGGAGACGCGCGCCGAGGGGAAGAGCTCGCGCAGGCTGGAGGCGTTCTCCCAGTGGATGGTGCAGCGGTAGCCGTCGAGCAGCCCGGCGCGTGCCAGCACGTAGGTCCCCGTGCACAGCGCGCCCAGCGGGATGCGCCGCCGCGCCAGCCGGTGCAGCGGTTCGCGCAGCACGTCCTGCCAGGCCTTCTCCACGCAGATCCCGCCGCAGACGAAAAGGGCGTCGAGATCGGCGTGCGTGCCGGCGAGCGCGCCCTCGGGCGTGATCACCATGCCGTTGCTCGCCGCCACCGGCGCGCCGTTCAGCGTGTAGAGCGTCCAGCGGTAGCGCTCCTCGCCGCTCAGCAGGTTGGCCATGCGCAGCGGCTCCACCGCCGAGGACATGGCGATCATCGAATAGTCCTTCAGCAGCAGGAAGCCGAAGTGCTTGGACTTTGGCGGCGATGCCGGCCTCTGCGGATCGCCGGGCGCGGCCTGACCTTTCTCGTGCGCACCCGGCGCGCCGATCCGCAGGCCGTCCTCTGCGCCCAGGCCGCGATCCCGCGAGGGACTGGTGAGCCAGCGGTTCATTGCCCCCACCTGCTGGCATCGTGCAGCCAGTGCCAGAGGTAGTCGGCAAAGCTGCGACGCACGATGAGCTGATAGACGTTTGCGGCCGGCAGCGCCTCGATCAGCACCGGCGCCTTGGCGACGAGCGTCTGCGCGCACTGTCCCTGGCCGAACACTCGCGGGTGCAGGTCCAGCGTGCAGCCCTTCGCCAGCACGTCGCGGCCGCTCGTCCCGCGGAGGCGGATGGTGGTGTAGCCGCTGCTGACGTCGGTCACCGCCGAGTGCGCGCCCGCCAGGCTAAGGCGCAGGCCGCTCACGATCTCGGCGGCCGGCTGCGAGAGGCTGACCAGCAGCCACTCGTCCGGCCCCAGCCAGAACACCTTCGCGGTCTCCGAGGCACCCACCGTGTTCGGCTGCAGCGGCAGCCCGATCTTCAGCACGTCGGTCACCGCGCCAGCCACGTTCGGCGCCGCCGGGTCGCCGCGCAGGTTCACGTAGTGCAGGCCGGGGACCTCCTCGATCTGCAGCCGCCCGCCGGCGGCGCCATGCAACGCACTGCGCAGAATGTCAGCCATGCTGTCGCTTCCCCTCTCGATCCAGGAAAACGGGATCGGTGATCGTGGCCGGCGCGACGCGGCCGTCGCCCAGCGTGACGTAGACCGTCTGCCCCATGCGCGACCGCCCGCTCTGCAGCACCGCCAGCGCGATCGAGCGGCCGAGCGCCTCGCTGAAGTAGCTCGAGGTGACGTGCCCGGTGGTCTTTACCGGCGCGGTCCACTGCGGCTGATCGATGATCTGCCCGCCCTCGGGCAGCACCAGCGCCGGGTCCGCGGACTGCAGGCCGACGAGCTGCTTGCGATCGGGGCGCGCGGTGTCGGCGCGGCCGAGGGAGCGGCGGCCGATGAAGTCCTTGGTCTTCGAGACGATCCACTCCATGCCCAGATCCTGCGGCGTGAGCGAGCCGTCCGTGTCCTGGCCGACGATGACGTAGCCCTTCTCGGCGCGCAGCACGTGCATGGTCTCGGTGCCGTAGGGGGTGATGCCGTGCGGCGCCCCCGCGCTCATGATCGCCTCCCAGACGTGGCGTGCGTAGTTCGCCGGCACGCTGACCTCGTAGGCCAGCTCGCCGGAGAAGCTGATGCGGGCGACGCGCGCGGCGACCTCCGCCACCGTGCCGTCGCGGAAGGTCATGAACGGGAAGCTCGCGGCCTCGAAGTCGATGTCGCCGCACACGCTCTTCATCACCTGGCGGCTGCGCGGCCCGACCACGGCCATCGTCGCCCAGTGATCGGTCACCGAGGTGAGATACACCTTCAGCTCCGGCCACTCCGTCTGCAGCCAGCGCTCCAGCCAGGCGTACACGCGCGCGGCGCCGCCGGTGGTGGTGGTCATGAGGAAGTGGTTTTCACCGAGCCGCGAGGTCACCCCGTCGTCCATTACCATGCCGTCCTCGCGCAGCATGAGGCCGTAGCGGCACTGCCCGACCTTCAGCGTATGCCAGTTGTTGGTGTAGACGCGGTTGAGGAACTCGGCGGCGTCCGGCCCCTGGATGTCGATCTTGCCCAGCGTCGAGGCGTCCATCATCGCCACGGCGTTGCGCGCGGAGTGGCACTCCCGCCGCACGGCCTCGTGCATGGACTCGCCGGGTTTCGGGTAGTACCACGGCCGTTTCCACTGGCCGACGTTCTCGAACTCCGCGCCGTGCTCGACGTGCCAGGCGTGCAGCGCGGTCAGGCGTATCGGCTCGAACAGGTCGCCGAGATCGCGCCCGGCGATCGCGCCGAAGGTCACCGGCGTATAGTTGGGCCGGAAGGTGGTGGTGCCGGTGGAGGCGATGTCCTGCCCGAGGGCCTGCGCCAGGATGGCCAGCCCGTTGATGTTGCCGAGCTTGCCCTGGTCGGTGCCGAAGCCGAGCGCGGTGTAGCGCTTGACGTGCTCGACGGAGCGGTAGCCCTCGCGTGCCGCGAGAAGGACGTCCGAGGCCGAGACGTCGTTCTGCAGATCGAGGAACTGCTTGGCGCCGCGGGCGTGCCCCGGCGGATCGGGCACGCGCCACAGCGGCCGAAGCGCGTACTCGTGGCGTTCCAGCGTCCCCGGGCCGGGCGGCAGCGTGGCGGCGGAGTCGTGGCCGGTCTCGCGCGCGGCGGCCGTGCCGGCCTCGTAGCCCTCGCGCAGGCAGTCGGCGAGCGCGAAGCTGCCGCGACAGCCGCCCACGGAGCGCTGCGGCTGCACGGCGGGGCCGGGCCCGAAGGCCGCCCGCCCCTCGTCGACCAGGGGCCGGCCGCCGGCCTGTGCATACAGGTGCAC
>CAZTPK010000066.1:0-8213 GCA_964614765.1 uncultured Gammaproteobacteria bacterium | reverse complement strand
AGCGCGAGCTCGAGGCCTGGGCTGCGGCCTGGCGCACGCCCCAGGCCTGCGCCTTTCGCGATGCTTACTCGGATATCAGCGAGACGGGGACCGCCATTTACGGGGTGAGCACGCAGGACACCGGGTACCAGCGCGAGGCGGCGAGCCGCTTGCATCTGCCGTTTGCATTGCTCAGTGATGCCCGCGAGGAATTCTCCCGGGCGCTGCGGTTGCCGATGCTGGAGGTCGAAGGCATGCGGCTCATCAAGCGACTGACGCTCATTGCCGTGCACGGCCTCATCCGCGAGGTGTTCTATCCGGTATTCCCGCCGGACCGGAACGCGGCGGCGGTCCTGCAGTGGTTGCGGGAGCATGGCTAGGATAGGCGCGGATCGCGGTCCGCCGCGGAAAAGGCACCAGGATCGGTACGCGAGCTTCGCCGAGCTCGCCGCGATGGAGCGCGAGGGCGTGGACTATCGCGTCCTGATTCGCGAGATCGAGGGCGCGTCGATCGCGGTGGTGACGCCGCACGGTGGCGGGATCGAACGCGGAACGACGCAGATCGCGCGCGCGATCGCCGGGGACGTACTGCACCTCTACGTCTTCGAAGGCCTGAAGACACGCGGCAATTTCAACACCCTGCACATCACCAGCCGCCGGTTCGACGAGCCGCGCTGCCTGGATCTCCTCGCCCGCAGCGAAACGGTGCTCACCGTGCACGGATGCGTGGGATTCGACGAGCGCGTCTACATCGGCGGACTGCACGAGGAGCTGAAGTGGCGCATCGCGCAGGCCCTGGCGTCGATCGGGGTGGAGGCGTGGCTCTCGAACCACAACTTTCCGGCGACCGATCCGGAGAACATCTGCAACCGCGGCCGCTGCGGTCGCGGTGTGCAGCTGGAGTTCACGACCGGCCTGCGCCGGTTGATGCAGTACGGCAATCTCGCGACATCCATACGAAACGCCGTCGTGAACGCGTTCGATCGCTGAGCGGACGGACGCCGGCGTACAGTGCCGAGATACGGCCGGATCGCCAGGCGCCTGATCAGAGCAGATCGCGCAGCCGGAACCAGGTCATCGCCAGCACCAGCAGCGGCATGCGCATGAGCCTGCCGCCCGGGAAGTCGCGATGCTTGACCTTCGCGAACAGGTCGAAACGCTCGGCCTGCCCCGCGATGACCTCGCCGAGCAGCTTCCCGGCCAGGCCCGTCAACGCGATCCCGTGCCCTGAGAAACCATGGGCGAAATAGGCATTCGGCGCCAGGCGGCCGAAATGCGGGAAGCGGTTGATGGTGATGTCGACGAAACCGCCCCACGTGTAGGCCTGCCGCGTGTCGGCCAGTTGCGGGAATACCTGCAGCATGCGCCGGCGCAGGGTGGCGGCCAGGCGCGGCGGCTGAAACGTGGAGTAGCTGACGCGGCCGCCGAAAAGGAGCCGATGATCGGCGGTCCGCCGGAAGTAATCGAGCACGAAGTTCGTATCGGTGACCGCCGCGTTGTGCGGCAGCAGCGCGCGCGCGCGAGGCTCGCCCAGGGGCTCCGTGGTCGTGATGTAGGTTCCTACGGGCATGATCTTGCGCCGCAGTTCGGGGACAAGCTCGTCCATGTAGGCGCCGCCAGTGAGCACCAGGAAGCGGCTGCGCACCAGACCAGCCGGCGTCTGCACGGTGCAGCGGCTCCCGGTGGTCAGCGCGACGGCCGGGGAGTGCTCGTGTATCACCGCACCGGCGGCCTCGGCGGCCGCGGCAATGCCTAGCGTGTAGTTGAGCGGATGCAGGTGCCCGCTGCGGCCGTCGCGCAACGCGGCGAGATAACGGCTCGAATCGATATGCGCGCGCAGGGCCGCGCCCGTCAGCAGCTCCATGCCGCCGTAACCGTAACGCTCCTCCATGTAGGCCTTGAAGCGGATCAGTTCCTCGCGCTGACGAGGTTTGATGGCGGCGCTGAGATGACCGAGGCGCAGGTCGCACTGGATGGCGTGCTTTCGGATCCGGCCGACCGTCGTCTCGATCGCCTCCTGGGACAGCTCCCAGAGACGCTGCGCGTCGGCGGCGGAAACCAGGCGCTCGATCGCCGGCATGTCCCGCGCGTAGCCGTAGATCATCTGGCCGCCACTGCGGCCGGATCCGCCGTGCCCGACCCGCTGCGCCTCGAGCAGCGCCACGCGGTAGCCCCGCTCGGCAAGATTCAGCGCGGCCGAGCAACCGGCGATGCCCGCACCGACCACGCACACGTCGCAGTCGATCGTACCCGCCAGCGACGGGCGCCGCGGTGCCGGGTTGGCCGTCGCGGCGTAATAGGAGTCGGCCGGTTCGTTCACGAGCTCGCGGTCGGCCGGATCAGTTCCTCTCAAAGTCCTCCCGCCTCCGTGTACGGTGTGCAGGGGCAGTTCGCGCGCGACCGCCGTCCCGATCGGTGCCGCAGGCCTGGTTCGCCGCCATGGCGGCGCCGGCGCGACGCCCCGGGGCTGCAGGCGAGCGGCCGGTTCTCAAACCGTCCGTTTAATATATTCGTACTTGCTTGGGAGCCCGGCTTGGGGCCCGCCGCTCGCAACGACGCCCATTCTGCCCTCGATCGGGCATGATTTCCATAGTCGATCTGCAGTGAAACGCGCCCAATCCGTGCGCCGCCGGATCGCCGCGCAGGGTGCCGGCGCAGCGGCCCCGGGTCGCCTTGTGACATCGTATGCTGCGTGCTATTGTTTAATAAAATTGACACGGGCTCGCAAGCACGCTGCGGGTCTGGCCATCATGCATACGCCGCAGCGAAGACCCATCGTCGGCATCCCCGCAGACCGAAAGGATTTCGGCGGCCTGCCGTTTCATGCGGTGGGCGAGAAGTACGTGCTGGCCGTCCACGATGCGGCGCAGTGCACGCCTTTGCTCGTGCCCTCGCTGGGCGATGCGTTCGATTACCCGGAGCTGCTCGCCGCTCTGGATGGCATACTCCTGACCGGAAGCCGCTCGAACATAGAGCCTCATCACTATGCCGGGCCGGGAAGCGAGCCCGGCACCGCCCATGACCCGCACCGCGACGCGACCACGCTGGCCCTGATCCCGAAGGCATTGGCGGCTGGCGTTCCAATCCTCGCGATCTGCCGCGGTTTCCAGGAGATGAACGTCGCCCTGGGAGGCACGCTGCACCAGAAGGTGCACGAACAGGTGGGCAGGAATGACCATCGCGAGGACGAAGCGCGGCCGGTCTCGGAGCGCTACGAGCCCGCTCACGACGTGACGCTGAACCGTCGCGGTCTGCTCGCGAAGCTGGCGGTGACCACCACCGTCAAAGTCAATTCGCTGCACGCCCAGGGAGTCGATCAGCTCGCCCCGGGTCTGGAGGTGGAGGCGGTCGCTCCCGACGGGCTCATCGAGGCGTACAGCGTGCGCGATGCCCGCGCCTTCGCGCTGGCGGTGCAATGGCATCCGGAGTGGCGCGTTCTGGAGAACCCGTTCTACGCCGCCATCTTCCGCGCCTTCGGTGACGCCTGCCGGCAGCGGGCCGCGACGCGGCAGAAACAAGGTCGTGTGGTGGCGGCGATGTTCGACGAGGGCGAGGCGCTCGCGGCGAACGAGGGCTGCTGAAAGGGTACTCATACCATGACCGTCATCAAGCAATGGCTGGAGCAGCACGGCATCACCGAGATCGAGGCGTTGATCCCGGATATGGCCGGTGTGGCGCGCGGCAAGATCATGCCGGCGAAGAAGTACACCGAAGAGGAAGGGATGCGGCTGCCCGAGGGGGTGTTCCTGCAGACGGTGACCGGCGACTATCTCGAGGATGAGAGCGTGATGAATCCGGCGGAGGTCGACATGGTCGTGCTGCCGGACCCCAGCACCATTCGCAAGGTGCCGTGGGCGGCGGAGCCGACCGCGCAGATCATTCACGACTGTTTCCACTCCAACGGCATACCCGTCGATATCGCGCCCCGCTACGTCCTGCGTCGCGTGCTGGAACTCTACGAGGCGAAGGGCTGGGAGCCGGTGGTCGCGCCGGAGGTCGAGTTCTATCTGGTCAAGCCGAACATCGACTCCGATTATCCCCTCGAGCCCCCGATCGGCCGATCCGGCCGCGCCGAGACCGGCCGCATGCCTTACAGCATCGACGCGGTCAACGAGTTCGACCCGCTGTTCGAGGACATCTACGACTACTGCGAGCAGCAGGAGCTGGAGGTCGAGACGCTGATACACGAGGACGGGGCCGCGCAGATGGAGGTCAACTTCATGCATGGCAACCCCCTGGAGCTTGCCGACCAGGTGTTCTTGTTCAAGCGCACCGTGCGGGAGGCCGCGCTGCGGCACAAGATCTTCGCCACCTTCATGGCCAAACCGTTGCAGAACGAGCCCGGCAGCGCCATGCACCTGCATCAGAGCGTGGTCGACAAGAAGACCGGAAAGAACATTTTTGCCGACAAGAAGGGGCGCCACAGCCGGCTGTTCCTGGCGCATATCGCGGGACTCCAGACCTACCTGCCAGCGGCAATGTCGTTCTTCGCGCCGAACGTGAACTCCTACCGGCGCATTGCCCGCTACCACTCCGCGCCCATAAATACGCAGTGGGGCCACGACAATCGCACCGTCGGGCTGCGGGTACCTTTGTCGGAGGCCCAGGCTACGCGCGTGGAAAACCGGGTGCCCGGCGCCGACGCCAACGTGTATCTGGCTATCGCCGCGTCGCTGGCGTGCGGTTACCTCGGCATGAAAGAGATGCTGCATCCGTCGGAGCCGCTGACCGGCAGCGCCTACAACTTGCCCTACGGGTTGCCGCGCGATCTGCAATCGGCGCTGCAGCTCCTGGCTGAGAGCGACCCGCTGCACGAGGTGCTCGGCGCCCGTTTCGTGAAGGCCTATGCGGCGGTAAAGGAACAGGAGTACGAAACCTTCTTCCAGGTCATCAGTTCGTGGGAACGCGAACATCTACTATTGAAGGTATAACGAGCATGAGCATCGTCCCGCAGCGCACGACCGCGGAGTGGCAGGAGATCGATCGCCGCCACTATATTCATCCGTACACCGACAGCAAGGCGCTCGGCGAGCAGGGCACGCGGGTCATCACGCGCGCCGAAGGCGTGCATCTCTGGGATTCCGACGGCAAGAGGTACATCGACGGCATGTCGGGCCTGTGGTGCTGCAATCTCGGCTACGGTCGCAAGGACCTGGTCGAGGCCGCCTGCGAGCAGATGCGCGAGCTGCCCTACTACAACAGCTTTTTCAAGACGGCGCATCCGCCGGCCATCGAGCTGGCGAGGCTGCTCGCGGAGGTCACCCCGCCGCAGTTCAATCATGTCTTCTACACCGGCTCCGGTTCCGAGGCCAACGACACCGTGATACGCCTCGTGCGCCGCTACTGGGACGTTGTCGGCCAACCCTCTCGCCGCATCATCATTTCGCGGGAGCATGCCTACCACGGCAGCACCATCGCGGCGGCGAGCCTCGGCGGGCAGTGGCCGGTGCACGAGCAGGGCCATCTTCCGATACCGAACATCGTCCACATCGGCGCGCCATACTGGTACGGCTGCGGCGGCGAACTCACGCCGGAGGAGTTCGGCATCAAGGCCGCAGGCGAGCTCGAGGAGAAGATCCGAACGCTCGGGCCCGAGAACGTCGCCGCCTTCATCGGCGAGCCGGTGCAGGGCGCCGGCGGCATGATCATCCCGCCCGCGACCTACTGGCCGGAGATCAATCGCGTCTGCGAGCGCTACGGAATTCTGCTCATCGCCGACGAGGTCATATGCGGATTCGGGCGCACCGGCAAGTGGTTCGGCAGCGAGCGCTTCGGCATCAAGGCGGATCTCATGCCGTTCGCCAAGGGCGTGACCAGCGGCTACCTGCCGCTGGGAGGGGTGATGGTGGCCGACCGCGTGGCCGCTCCGTTGATCGAGCAGGGCGGGGAGTTCTACCACGGCTTTACCTACTCCGGGCATCCGGCCGCGTGCGCGCTCGCGGTGGCCAACATCAACGCCATGCGCGCCGAGGGCGTCGTCGAGCGGGTCGAGAACGAGCTGGGCCCACACCTGCAGAGGCGCTGGCAGGAGTTCACGGAACATCCGCTGGTCGGCGAGGTACGGGGGGTCGGGCTGCTCGCCGGCATCGAGCTCAGCCGCAACAAGGCCAGGCGCGAGTTCTTCGAGCCGATCGGGGATGTCGGAACCCTCTGCAGGGATTTCTGCTTCCAGAACGGCCTGGTGATGCGGGCCGTGCGCGACACCATGATCATCGCGCCGCCGCTGGTGTCCAGCACCGCCGACATCGACGAGATGTGGGCGCTGGCGAAGAAGAGCCTGGACATGACCGCGAAGCAACTGGGCATGGCGGTGTGACCATCGGTATGCGGGCGCCAGTGGGGCGATCGCAAGCACGAGCCCGACGGGAAGGGACGACGGGGCGCTTTACAGGGCGAGGAGTCCGGAGCGAGAATCCGACGAGGCGATGCTCCCGCCCAGTTTGGTTTTTTGCACTGCAGTCTAAACAGGTCATCGATGCCAGCCGCACGCATCGAAAGCATTAAATTGGTGCATACACACTCTACAGGAGACGGCGAGATGCCACGTTACCTCAAGTTAGCATTCGTTCTTTCCCTCATGGCCTTCGCGGGCTGCGGCGAGAAGGGCGGCGAGACCGCCAAGCCCGCCGGGGGTTCCGAGCCGGCTGCCGCTGCCGCAGGCGGCGACGAGGAAAAGGTCCTGAATATCTACAACTGGTCCGACTACATCGCCGAGGACACGATCCCGAACTTCGAGAAGGAAACCGGCATCAAGATCCGCTACGACGTCTTCGATTCGAACGAGGTGCTCGAGGCGAAGATGCTGGCGGGCAAGACCGGCTACGACCTCGTCGTCCCCACCGCCAACTTCCTTGCGCGCCAGGTGCAGGCGGGCGTGTTCCAGAAGCTCGACAAGTCCAAGCTCACCAACTACGGGAATCTCGACCCGGAGATGATGAAGACGCTGTCGAAGTACGATCCCGACAACGCCTATTCCGTGCCCTGGTTGTGGGGAACGACCGGCGTGGGCTACAACGTCGGGAAGATCAAGGAAAGAATGCCCGACGCGCCGATCGGTTCCTGGGACCTGGTTCTGAAACCGGAGAACGCCGCCAAGTTCGCCGATTGCGGCATCACCATGCTGGATGCGCCCACCGAGATCATGGCAACGATACTGAACTACCTGGGCAAGGACCCGGCCAGCGAGGATCCGAAGGACCTGGAGGCCGCGGAGGCCCTGATGATGCAGTTGCGCCCGCACATCAAGTACTTCCATTCCTCGCAGTACATCAACGACCTGGCCAATGGCGAGATCTGCCTCGTGATCGGATGGAGCGGCGACGTGTTCATCGCGCAGTCGCGTGCCGCGGAGGCCGGCCAGGGTACGGAGATCGGCTACTACATCCCGGAGGGTGGCGCCGAGGTGTGGTTCGACCTGATGGCGATACCGGCGGATGCGCCGCACCCGAACAACGCGCACCTGTTCCTGAACTACATCCTGCGCCCCGAGGTGATCGCAGGGGTGTCGAACTTCGTCACCTATGCCAACGCCAATGCGGCGGCGACGCAGTTCGTCGACGACGAGGTCAAGAACAACCCGGCCATCTACCCGCCGGCGGAGGTCAAGGCCAAGTTGTTCCCCAACCCGATTCACACGGCGGAGTACGATCGACTGCTGACCCGCTCGTGGACGAGGATAAAGACGGGCCAGTGACGGTGTGAACGAAAACGAGCGTCGGCACAGGATACTGGACAACGAGGAACGACCGATGAACGAAGCCCGACGCAACGACAAATACGTTCCGCCTTGGACGGACCCCAAGGCGGAACCCTACGTCCGCATCGAGAAGGTCACCAAGAAGTTCGGCGATTTCGTCGCCGTCAACAACGTATCGCTCAACATCTACAAGAACGAGCTGTTCTGTCTGCTGGGCGGGTCGGGCTGCGGCAAGTCCACGCTCCTGCGCATGTTGGCGGGCTTCGAGCAGCCGACATCCGGCGCCATCTATCTCGACGGCGTCGATATGGCCGGGATCCCGCCCTACAACCGGCCGGTGAACATGATGTTCCAGTCCTACGCCCTGTTCCCGCACATGAGCGTGGAGGACAACGTGGCCTTCGGGCTGAAACAGGAGCATCTGCCGAAAAAGGAGATCAACAAGCGGGTGAACGACATGCTCGGACTGGTGCAGCTGACCCAGTTTGCCAAGCGCAAACCGCACCAGCTCTCGGGCGGCCAGCGCCCGCGCGTGGCG
>CAZTPK010000065.1:0-8261 GCA_964614765.1 uncultured Gammaproteobacteria bacterium | reverse complement strand
CGCCTGTCGACCTGACGAGCACGATGAGCGGCAAGGCGGTCCCCGGCGGGTCCTCGGAGGTCAGGCTCAAGACCGCCGCGAACGTCGACATGAACGCCGGCACCATCAAGGTGGACGGGCTGGACTTTGCGGGCTTCGGCGCCTCGGCGCAGGGCAGCGTCGAGGCCAGCGACATTCAGAGCGGCAAGCCCGCCGCGAGGGGCAAGGTGGCGCTGAGTGCCGCGGACCTGCCGGCGCTCCTCAACATGCTCGCCGGTGTCCTCCCGGCGCAGGCGGAAAAGCTCAAACCCCTGGTGAGCGCGGCGGGCAAGGAGTTGAGGCTCGGCGCGGACTTCGACGTCGACATGAAGGCCGGCACGGCCAGGCTCGAGGGCATCGACTTAGCCGGGCTGGGCGCGACCCTCAGCGGCGACCTGAACGCGCAAGGCCTCGGCGCCGGCATCCCGACCGCGCGCGGCAAGGTCGCCCTGGCTGCGGCCGATCTGCCCGCCCTGCTCGGCGCCCTCTCGCCCTGGTTGCCGGCGGAGCAGGCCGCGCCGCTGCTCAAGCCCTTCCAGGCGGACCCGGCGCTGGCCAGGGATTTGAAGCTCGACACCGCCTTCGACGTCGACGCCTCGAGCGGCGTGGCCAAGGTCGCTGATCTCAAGCTGCACGTCTACGGCTCGGACATCGCCGGCAGCGTCGACGCGAAGGATCTCCAGACCGGCAAGCCGGCCGCCACCGGAAAGTTGAGCGTCGCGAGCGGCAACGGGCCGGCCCTCATTACCGCCTTCACCGGCAAGCAGCTGCCCGCCGGCGCGAAGGAACTGACGCTGGATACCGCCTTCGAGGTCGATCTCGCCGCCGACACCGCCAAGCTGACGGGGCTCAACTTCAAGGGTCTCGACGCCACCGTGCAGGGCGACCTCACGGCCAGCGCGTTGAGCAGCGGCAAGCCGGCGGCCAGCGGCTCGCTGCGCCTCGCCAGCAGCAACGCGCCCGCAATGCTGCAGGCCCTGACGGGCAAGCAGCTGCCCGCCGGCGCGGGCAACGATCTGAAGGCCGCCGGCACCTTCAACGTCGATCTCGCCAGCGGCGTCGCCAAGCTGCAGGATCTGAATGTCGTCGGGCTCGGCTCGGAGATCAAAGGCAACATCGATGCCCGTAACATCCAGTCGAAGCAGCCGGCCGTGGCGGGAAACATCGCCGTCGACAGCCAGAACGGCCCGGCGCTCGTGAGCCTGCTCACCGGCAAGCCGGTGCCCGCCGCGGCCGGCGATCTGAAGCTCAGCACCGCCATGAACGTCGATCTGGCCGCAGGATACGCCCGGCTCTCCGGCCTGCAGCTCGATACCATGGGCACCAGCGTCACTGGCGATGTCGACGCGAAGAACATAAACGCCAAGGACTCCTCCGTCACCGGCAAGCTCAACATCACGAGCCCCGATGTCTCGGCGCTGCTGAAGGCTTACGGGCTGGGCGAGCTGCCCGTCGGCGTCACCAACCTGAATGCCATGGCCAACATCGCCGGGACCGCGCAGAGGTTCAGGCTCGATCCAATCAACGCCACGGCCCGCGTCAGTGGTCCGGCCGTGCCGCAGGGTGCGAGCGACGTGAAACTCTCCTCCCGCGCCGACGTCGACCTGGGCGCCGATACGCTGAACATGTCGGAGTTCGCGGTGTCGGCGCTAGGGTTGAACGCCACCGGTGCCGTCAATGCCACGGCGCTGCGCACCGATCCGAAGCTCAGCGGCAGACTGAGCGTCGCCGAGTTCAATCTGCGCCAGCTCCTGAAAACGCTCGGAAAGGAGAACACGCTGCCGCAGATGGCCGATGCAACCACGCTTACCAAGGTGGCCGTCACCAGCGGCTTCGCCGGCTCCACCAACGATCTCAGCCTGCAGGGCATGAAGCTGAAGCTGGACGACAGCAGCATCAGCGGCGACCTCGCGATCGCCGGCTTCGCCGATCCTGCGTTGAGCTTCAATCTGGCCATCGATACGCTGAACGCCGATCGCTACCTGCCGCCGGTCGCCGAGGAGAAGCAGGGCGGAGGCAAGCCCGAGGCAGCCACCGCCACTGCTGCGGCGGCGCCCGCGGCCGCCGGCAGGCTGCCGCTCGACACCTTGCGCCGGCTGAAGGTGAAGGGCGACGCCAGCATCGGCAAACTGACCGTGAAGAAGGCGCGCATGTCCAACGTGCGCGTGGGCATCAATGCCCGCGACGGCGACATTCAGCTCAAGCCGATCGCCGCCAAGCTGTACGAGGGCTCCTACAGCGGTTCCGTGGGCGTCAACGCCAGGGCCGATGCGGCGGTGATACGGCTCGACCACGCCCTGACGGGAGTACAGATCGAGCCTCTGCTGAAGGACATGAAGGGCAAAGCCAAGATGCGCGGCAAGGGGGATTTCTCGCTGCACGCCGCCGGCAGCGGGGCCACCGGCACGCAGATAACGCGATCCTTGAACGGCAACGGCGATTTCGTCTTCCGCAACGGCGCCATCAAGGGCTTCAATATCGCCAAGTTCCTGCGCAAGGCCGAGACCCTCTTCGTCGGCGACGTGGAGACGGAAGAAACCGACTTCACCGAGCTGACCGGAACCTACAAGATCGTCAACGGTGTGGTGACCAACGACGACTTGGCGGCCAAGTCGCCGCTGCTGCGCATCGCCGGCCAGGGCAAGGCGGATCTCGTGACCTCCGAACTCGACTACCGCATCGACGCGACCGTCGTCGGTACCATCGAAGGCCAAGGCGGCAAGGAGCTCGCCGACCTGGGCGGCACGACCATACCCGTCAAGGTGGGCGGCACCTTCGACAAGCCCAGCTTTCGCCCCGACATCGAGAGCATCGCCAAGGCGCGGGCAAAAAAGGAATTGCAGAAACAGCTCGACAAGCACGCCGAGGAGCTGCCGGTGCCCAAGGAACTGCTCGAAGGCGTGCTCGGGACCCAGGCGCCGGCGACCCCCGAGGGCGCGGCCACCGGCACCGCCCCGGCTCAGGAAAAGACCGATCCGACCAAGAAGCTGCTGGAGGGGCTGATAGGCGACAAGAAGAAGTCCGCGCAACCGCCCGCTGACGCAGCCGCCGCACCTGCACCGGCCCCGGCGAAGCCCGCCGCGCCGGAGAGCGCGCCCAGCACTACCGAGAAGGCGGCCCCGCCCCCGAAGGAACCGGCAAAGAAGGAAGACAGCGTCGAGGATGCGCTGAAGGGCCTGCTCAAGGGCCTGTGACGGTTCGCCGGGAGCGCGGCTGACAGCAATTGCCTTGGCGGCTCCCGTCCGCCGGCCTTTTCGCGGGGATGCATGCAGTTGGACAGATTCGCGCGCGACCTGCTCCAGTGGTTCGACAGCCATGGACGGACGCACATGCCGTGGCGGAACGACCGCTCGCCCTATCGAGTGTGGCTGTCGGAGATCATGCTGCAGCAGACGCAGGTGGCAACGGTCATTCCCTACTACGAGCGGTTCCTTTCACGCTTTCCCGACGTGCGGGCACTGGCCGCGGCGCCGCTGGACGAGGTGCTGGCGCTGTGGGCCGGCCTGGGCTACTACGCCCGCGCCCGCAACCTGCATCGCTGCGCCCAGGCCGTGGTGCGCGACCACGGCGGGGAGCTGCCGCGCGACATCGATACGCTCATGGCTCTGCCCGGCATCGGGCGTTCGACCGCCGGCGCCATCCTGGCATTCAGCTGCGGCCAGCGACATCCGATCCTCGACGGCAACGCCAGGCGGGTCCTTGCCCGCTACCACGCCGTGCGCGGCCCGCCCAACCTGCGTGCGGTCGAGAACAGGTTGTGGGAGCTGGCCGACGCCCATACCCCCGCTACCCGGGTTGCCGACTATACGCAGGCGATCATGGATCTCGGCGCCACCGTGTGCAGGCGTGCGCGCCCGCATTGCACGATCTGCCCACTCGCCGGGGACTGCCGCGCCCGCAACGACGGCGACGTCGATCGCTATCCGGCTTCGAAGGCGCGCGGACGGCCTCCCGTTCGCAGTCGCCTGTTTCTCATCGTACAGCGCGCCTCCGGCCATATCCTGCTGGAGGCGCGGCCGCCGACGGGAATCTGGGGCGGGCTGTGGAGCCTGCCGGAACTCGATGCACAAACCGGGATCGAGGCCTGGTGCGTAGCTCATGGCCTGCGCGTGCGCCGATCGACCTCCTGGGAGGTGATGCGGCACGCCTTCAGCCATTTTCACCTCGACATTCATCCGCTGTTGCTGGAGGTCCAGACCTCTACGCGAGCGGCCATGGATGCCGATCGTTGGCTCTGGTATAAAGTCGGCGATGCAATCGAGGTCGGTCTGCCCGCGCCGGTGCGCCGCCTCCTCGACCGCCTCGATGCGCACGACCGCCCGGAGACTCCAGATGACCCGCACCGTACATTGCGTAAAGCTCGGCAAGACCGCTGAGGGGTTGAAGATGCCGCCGTATCCGGGACCGCTGGGGAAACGCATCTTCGACAATGTCTCCGCCGAGGCGTGGCAGATGTGGCTCAAGCACCAGACCATGCTGATCAACGAGTATCGCCTCACGCCCTTCGAGCCGAAGGCCCGGCAGTTCCTGGAGCAGGAAATGGAGAAGTTCTTCTTCTCCGGCGGCTCGGACATGCCGGAAGGATACGTACCGCCAAGCCGCTGATCGATGCGATCGCCGGCCCCGAGGTTTCGCTCGCGGTGCGCTGAGTGACCGAACGACGTCAACCAGTAAGACCGTCCGGCCTGCCCCGTGCAATGCATGCGGCCCGCATCCGCCGCGCACCGCATGCGAAGAGACCGGCTCGGCTTGACGACGACCCCGCCAGTCGCTTTAATTGCGCCTCCTCGCGGTCCGCATCGATTCCCACCTGGCCAGGTAGCTCAGTTGGTAGAGCAGGTGACTGAAAATCACCGTGTCGGCGGTTCGATTCCGTCCCTGGCCACCACTTCCTCCCGCGGATCTCGCGTCCAACCGATAGCTGGCCGTGCTGCGCACGGCCCATTGGCCTCGTCGCCTCGGCACGGAAAAGTACTGCCGCTGCCTCGCCTGTCGAACGTGCCCGAGCGGCGATTGCGCGTGCACGGAAGACTTCATATCGTTACAGGAGGTTGGGCACGCTCTTTGCCTGACCTATTCTGCGACTCGACGGCGAACCAGCTGCGTGTGCCGGAACTGCATGATGCTTCCCCGGGAGTCGGGCGCGACAGTAACGCCGCATTCGACAGCGACGGGCATAACGCCACATGCCAGAAATCTCCGTTGTAGTCCCTGCATATCGCGAACGCGAGAATCTGCCGGTTCTCATCGCGGCGCTGGAGGAGGCGCTGCGTGGCCACGACTGGGAGACGATTATCGTCATCGACGATGCCGGGGATGAGTCGGAGAATCTGGTCCGGGAACGTGCGCAACGCGATCCGCGCGTCCGATGCATACTGCGGATTGGTCGGCGCGGTCTCGCCTCGGCCTGCATCGAAGGGATGCTTTCGAGTTCCGCTCCTTACCTCGCCGTGATCGACGCCGACCTGCAGCATGACGAGAGGTCTCTTCCGGACCTGATCGCCGCAATCAAGCACTCCGATGCCGACGTGGTAGTGGCGAGCCGTTACGTCGCCGGCGCAAGCACGGGCGACCTGCCCCCGCACCGCGTGTTCATGAGCCGCCTTGCGACCAGCTTCAGCCGGCTGCTTGGCGTTACTCTCAGCGATCCCATGAGCGGCTACTTCGTCGTCCGCCGCAAATACCTCGATGCCGTCGTCCGAAAGCTGTACGGGCGCGGCTTCAAGATACTTCTGGACCTCATCTCGGCCGCGGACGGCCAGGTGCGCGTCCTCGAGATACCGTACCGCATGCGGAGCCGGGCCCATGGCGAAAGCAAGATGAGCGTGCGCGTGATTTCCGAGTTTTTCGCGCTCGTGCTCTATCGCCTGTGCGGTCGGCTTTTCCCTGCGCGGTTTTTCCTTTTCCTCGCCGTCGGCCTCAGCGGAATGGCGATCCATCTCGCCGTCCTGTCCGCCATGTTCAGTGTGTCCGGCGGGGATTTCCTCCTCAGCCAGGCAACGGCCATCGCCGTCGCCATGACCAGCAATTTCTTCCTGAACAACGTCTACACATACGGCGACCAGCGCCTCCACGGCGCGCGGATGTGGCGTGGCCTGTTGGCCTTCTACGCGGCGTGCGGCCTGGGGGCATTGATCAACGTATCGGTCGCTGACTGGCTCTTCCTGAAATCGGTGGACTTCCGCGTCGCCGGAATGGCCGGCGCCGCCGTTGCCGCAATCTGGAATTTCCTCACGACGGCCTCGGTCACCTGGGGAGATGGGGTTCGTAAACGACGATGATCGCGGGACCGGATAGCCGCTGGGAGTGGCTGCATCCCGCCGTTGTCTTCCTCGCGTTGCTCTCCTTGTACGCGGCAACCGCGCCTCGGACGGTGGCTCTCGAGGACGACGGGCTTTTCATCATGTCGAGCTATTTCCTGGGGATCGAACACCCTCCGGGTTATCCACTGCATACGCTGCTCGGACATCTCTTCACCCTGCTGCCTGTCGGGTCGGTGGCATTTCGCGTGCACCTGATGAGCGCATTTTTCGGCGCTCTTACCTGCGCCGTCATCTGGTTGTGCGTCCGGGTCCTGCTGCGGGAGCGCCTGTGGGCGTATTTCGCCGCATTCGGCCTCGGACTGTCGCGCGTGTTCTGGTCGCAATCGATCATTGCCGAGGTCTACACGCTGAACGCGTTCTTCGTGTTCATCCTCGTTTACCTCGGATTACGTCTGGATGCCACGGCGCGTTCCGCCCCCGGCGTGACAGCGCTCATCGCTCTGCTGTTCGGCCTCGGTCTGTCCAACCATTGGCCACTCATGGTTCTCGTGTCGCCGGCGTTTGCGATCCTTCTCTGGCCGCGCAGACGCGAAGTCATCCGGCAGTTGCCGGTGCTCGTTTCAATGTGCGCGGTCGGACTGTCCCCGTATCTCTGGCTCGTCCTGCGATCATGGTCCGATCCGGTGTTCAGCTTTTACGGTCCGTTGAACTCCCCGGGTGAGTTCTGGACCATGGTCAGTCGCGCCGGCTATGCAGCCATCGACGCATCCGCCTCCGCCACCTGGATCGATCGACTGTATTTCGTCAGGTATTTCGGTCTGCAGTTGGTTTTCCAGTTCGCGATCCTCGGCACCGCGCTCGGATTGCTTGGGTCTATCGTACAGTGGCGGACGTGGGGTTACAGGGTCTCGCTCTGCCTTACCGTCATCTTCCTGATGCCGTCTATCGCCCTGATATTCCTGCTGGGATTCGATTATGACTCCCTGCACGCGCACATCTTCAGCGTCTATCCGTTGCCGGCCTACGCCACGGTGGCGATCTGGATGGCGCTGGGACTGATGCATCTCGCGCGCGTGAGGAAGATCGCCATACCGTTCGTATACCTGCTTTGCGCGATCGTGCTTTCCGTGACCGCCGTGATCTCTGCGCGCACCAACCTCCGTGCGGGATACGACTGGTCGAGCCGCTACGCCCATGCCATCCTGCGGTCCCTGCCCAAGGATGCGATCCTGTTCGTCTCTGGCGACGCCGAGGTCGGGGCGGTCGGCTATTTCCACCTGGTCGAGGGAACGAGACCCGACCTAACGCTGATGAATCCGCGCGGCCTTGGGTTCTTTACGCGGCTCTACCACCCGTTACGGACTCGCCGAGCGGACGGCGACGCCGCCGTGGCCTCGTTTGCGGGGACCGTACGCCGTCCTGTCGCCTTCACGCCGCCGGTGCCGGAGGGGATAAGGACCAGCAATCATTGGCTCTACTACCTGGTTACGGGCCCGGATCACGACGGGAGGACCGCCCTTGCTCGCCTCGACGAGACGCAGCGGGAGTTCCTCGAGAAGGCGGTGTTGAGCGACGATTCTTCGGATCCGTGGACGTCGTTCGTGCAGCGCGGACTGCGTCGTCGCATAGCAGCTTTGCTGGCCATGACTCCGGAAACCTGGAAGTCGGAGGATCCCGCCGGCAGCCGCTATCTGGAGCGACTCGATGTCGACTTTGACAGCGCGCTCGGGATCGCCATTGGCATGCTGGCCAACCCACGCGGATACAGTGCGGTCGACGTCGCGCGGCAGCTCGCTCGCGCCGCGTACCTGATGCCCGGCGACGTGGCCAAGAACGACAAGGCCTTGTTCTTCGAACTGCGCGGGCACGTGAGGCTCGAGCTCGGAGACCGCGAAGGAGGTCTGCGCGACCTGAAGACGGCTGTCGAACTGCATCCGCCCTCGACCGCTCGCTCCGCATCGACTCTTGAAAGGTTCTCCC
>CAZTPK010000064.1:0-8307 GCA_964614765.1 uncultured Gammaproteobacteria bacterium | reverse complement strand
GGCGGTTGGCGGTGAACGGCATCCAGAACGCGTCGAGATTTGGCGTGGCTGCGTTTGTCATGGTGCATGCATCGCTGGGGAAAGCGGGAGGGGGGTGTTTCGAAAATCATAGCATGATAAAAATAATAGACAACGAGACCGTTGGGTCGCGCTTTTTTCCGCGCTATACTGCAATTCGTGTTTAGTATTTTGTTACCGCCGCGAGGGCAGGCGTGATGGCCAAGAAGAAATCCGCAGGCCGGAAGAAAAAGGATGAGCGCGTCGTGACCGAGGATATCGGCGCTCGCCTGCAGGCGATCCGCACGATGGTCGGCCTGTCGCAGCGCGAGCTCGCCAAGCGCGCCGGCGTGACCAACGGAATGATTTCGCTCATCGAGCAGAATCGCGTGAGTCCTTCCATCAGCTCGCTGAAAAAGGTGCTCGACGGGATACCGATGTCGCTGGCCGATTTCTTCACCATGGATCTCGGCGCCAACGGCCAGATCTTCTATCACGACGAGGATCTGCCCGATCTCGGCGGCGGCCGCATTTCATTCCGCCTGGTCGGCTTCAACCGGCACAACCGGGCCATGTCGATCCTCCATGAGCGTTACAACCCCGGCGCCGACACCGGCGAGGAGATGCTCTCGCATGCGGGCGAGGAGGGCGGCGTCGTGGTGCGTGGCGCCATCGAGCTGACCGTGGGCGGCCAGAAGCGCACGCTGGGACCGGGCGACGCCTACTATTTCGAGAGCCGCCTTCCACACCGGTTCCGCAACACCGGCGAGGAGATCTGCGAGATCATCAGCGCCAATTCGCCCCCCACCTTCTGAACCGATACATGAACGCCCCGGAAAACATCGACTGGGTGAGGCAGGCGGCCCTGCTGAAACCCCGCACCAAGTGCTACATCGACGGCCGTTTCGTGGATGCGGCGAGCGGCGAGACCTTCGCCTGCACGAGCCCGGTGGACGGCCGGGACCTGGCGCAGGTCGCGCGCGGCGGCGCGGCGGACATCGAACGCGCGGTGGCCAGCGCGCGCGCCGCCTTCGAGGATGGCCGCTGGTCGCGCCAGCCGCCGGCACAGCGCAAGCGCATCCTGCAGGCCTTCGCCGCCTCTATCCTCCAGCACGGTGAGGAACTCGCGCTGACCGAAACGCTCGACATGGGCAAGCCCATACGCTTCAGTCTCAGCGTCGACGTCGCCGCGACCGCGCGCTGCATCAACTGGTACGCCGAGGCCATCGACAAGGTCTATGACGAGATCGCGCCCACCGCCCCCTCGGCGCTGGCGCTGATCACGCGCGAACCGATGGGCGTGATCGGCGCCATCGTGCCCTGGAACTATCCGATGATCATGGCCGCCTGGAAGCTCGGGCCGGCGCTCGCGACGGGCAACTCGGTGGTGCTGAAGCCCAGCGAAAAGTCGCCGCTCAGCGCCCTGCGGCTGGCCGAGCTCGCGGTCGAGGCCGGCATTCCTCCGGGCGTGTTCAACGTTGTCCCCGGATACGGTCAGGAGGCCGGCGAGGCGCTGGCGATGCACATGGACGTGGATGCGATCGGCTTTACCGGCTCCACGCGCGTGGGCCGACGGATGCTCGAGTACGCCGGCCGCAGCAACCTGAAGCGCGTCTACAACGAACTCGGCGGGAAATCCGCGTTCGTCGTCTTTCCCGACTTCGGCGATCTCGACCGCGCCGCGAAGACCGCGGCCGGCAGCATGTTCTTCAACCAGGGAGAGTCATGCAACGCCCCTTCGCGTCTTCTCGTCCACGAAAGCATCGCCGAGGATTTCGTCCGGCGCGTCGTGGCCGAGGCGCCCCAATACACGCCGGCGGACCCCCTGAATCCCGACACCGTGATGGGCGCGCTCGTCGACGCTGGGCAGCTGAAGACCGTGCTGCGCTACATCGATGCCGGCAACAAGGAGGGGGCGCGCTGCGCCGTCGGCGGCCGCCAGGCGCGGCAGGACAGCGGCGGCTACTATGTCGAGCCGACGGTGTTCGACGGCGTTGCAACGGAAATGACCATCGCGCGCGAGGAGATCTTCGGGCCGGTGCTGAGCGTGATCAGATTTCGCGACGAGGCCGAGGCGCTCGCCATCGCCAACGGCACGACATACGGCCTGCAGGCAAGTGTCTGGACCTCGAATATCGATCGCGCCCACCGCGTCGCCCGGCAATTGCGCGCGGGCACCGTGCACGTCAACCAGTACGACGAGGACGATATCACCGTGCCGTTCGGCGGCTACAAGCAATCCGGCAACGGCCGCGACAAGTCGCTGCACGCCCTGGACAAGTACACGGAACTGAAGACGACCTGGATTCGATTGCAGGTGTGACGAGGAGCACTGCATCGCGCGGGAGGCGCAAGACGGAGCGGCGGCTCCACCGCTCATCGCCCAGTACCGAGAGCAATGGTAACGACCCATGAGGAGAGCAGGCATGAAAACGAAAAGACGTCTTGCCGGGAGGGCAATCGTAGTGATGAGCGTGGCGCTGGCCGTCACGATGCTGCCGGCGTCGGCATCGGCCGAAGAGGACAAGTTCGTCGATATCGTCGCGTGGCCCGGCTACATCGAGCGCGGCGAGACCGACAAGGCCTACGACTGGGTAACCGACTTCGAGAAGACCAGCGGCTGCCAGGTCCGGGTGAAGACCGCCAACACCTCCGATGAAATGGTCGCGCTCATGAACGAGGGCGGCTTCGATCTGGTCACCGCCTCGGGCGACGCCAGTCTGCGCCTCATTGCCGGCGGCCGGGTGCAGGAGATCGACATTTCCAAGATCCCCAGCTGGAACACCATCGACGAGCGTCTGCAGAACGCGCCCTGGCACACCGTCGACGGCAAGCACTACGGGGTTCCCTACCAGTGGGGCCCGAACGTGCTGATGTACAACACCGACGTCTTCAAGGAGCCGCCGACGAGCTGGAAGGTGGTCTTCGAGCCCATGGATCTGCCGGACGGGAAGCCCAACCAGGGCCGCGTGCAGGCCTACGACGGCCCGATCTACATCGCCGACGCGGCGCTGTACCTCAAGCATCACAAGCCGGAGCTCGGCATAAAGGATCCCTACGAGCTCAACGAGGATCAGTACAAGGCGGCGCTGGATCTGATGCGCGGCCAGCGCAAGCTCGTCTCGCGCTACTGGCATGACGCCATGATCCAGGTGGACGATTTCATCAACGAGGGGGTGGTCGCCTCTTCGAGCTGGCCCTTCCAGGTGAACCTGCTGAAGTCCAAGGGCGCACCGGTGGCCAGTGTCGTACCCGAGGAGGGCGCGACCGGTTGGGCCGACACCACCATGATGCACGTCGACGCGCCCCATCCGGGTTGCGCCTACAAGTGGCTGGAGCATTCGCTCAACCCGAAGCTGCAGGGGGACCTCGCCGCCTGGTTCGGATCGGTGCCGGTGGTGCTGGCGGCCTGCAAGGGCAACCCACTGCTGACCGACGAGGGCTGCGCCACCAATGGCCTGAATCTCTTCGAGAAGATCAGCTTCTGGAAGACGCCGGTGTCGAAATGCGCTTCGCAGGGTGAATGCGTGCCGTATTACCGCTGGGTGACGGACTCCATCGCCGTCATCGGCGGACGGTAGGGCCACGGGATTCCGGGGGCGGCCCGACTGCGTGCCCAGCCACGCGGTGGGAGCCGCTCCCCGCGCACGATGGCCGAATCCGTACCGGCAGTGCAGTTCATCGGCGCGTCGCGCCATTACGGTGACGTGCGCGCCGTCGACGCCGTCGATCTCGCGATCCGGGACGGCGAGTTTTTCGCCATGCTCGGGCCGTCCGGTTCCGGCAAGACGACGTGCCTGCGTCTCATCGCCGGCTTCGAGCAGCCTGACGCGGGTCGCGTGCTGATCCACGGCCGCGAGATGCAGGGGGTGCCGCCCTACGAGCGCGACGTCAACACCGTATTCCAGGATTACGCGCTGTTCCCGCACCTTAGCGTGCTCGACAACGTCGCCTACGGGCTCATGGTTCGAAAGGTGCCGCGCCGGGAACGGCATCGCCGCGCGGAGGAGGCGCTGGAGATGGTGCAGCTCGCCGGTTTCGGCGCCCGCAGACCGGCGCAGCTCTCGGGCGGCCAGCGACAACGCGTGGCGCTCGCGCGCGCGCTGGTGAATCATCCGCGCGTGCTGCTGCTGGACGAGCCGCTAGGCGCTCTGGACCTGAAGCTGCGCGAACAGATGCGGGCGGAGCTCAAGGCGCTGCAGCGCCGCGTCGGCATCACCTTCATCTTCGTGACGCACGATCAGGAGGAGGCGCTGGGCATGAGCGACCGGCTGGCGGTCTTCAACCGTGGCCGCATCGAACAGCTGGGCACGCCCGCGCAGGTGTACGGCGATCCGCAGACCGAGTTCGTCGCCCGTTTCGTCGGCGTCTCCAACATCCTCGCCCCGGAGGCCACGCAGCGCTACGCCGGCGTGAGCGCGGCGGCCGCATTGCGGCCGGAGCGCATCGCCCTACGCCCGGAAGGCGCCGGCGTGCCCGAGGGCCAGTGCCACGCGCGAGGCACGATCTCCCGGCTCGAGTTCCTGGGGGCCACCACGCGCTACGACGTCGCGCTCGACGACGGCACCGTAATGACGGTGATGGCGCAGAACAATTCGCCGGACGGCAGCGCAGCCCTGCGGGCGGGCGATCGCGCGCAGGTGTCCTGGCGGCGCGAGGACCTGCGGGTGCTCAATGCGACCAGGGGGGCGGCGTGAGGAGTCCGCGGCACGATCCGGGCGGATGCCTGCGGACCACGCCCGGCTGCGCCGTCGCGGGCTCTTGCGACTGGCGCCGCTTCCCGTGGGGGTGCGGGGCGGGGCGGCGGTACCGGTCCGCAGATTCTCTTCGAACTGCCGGCGGCGGAGGCGCTCGTGGCGGCCGCCGCCGCTTAGCCGCGCGGACTGCGCACCCTGTCCGGCTTTTTCTATCGCCGGCCCGGGTGGCTGCTCGCGGTCTTGCTGGCGCCGCCGCTGCTCTGGCTCGGCGTGGTCTACCTCGGCTCGCTGCTCGCGCTGCTGGCGCAGAGCTTTTTCTACGTCGATGAGTTCTCCGGGCGCGTCGTCCGCGAGCTGTCCCTGCAGACCTACGGGCAGCTGTTCACCGCCGCCAACCTCGACATCATCCTGCGCACGACCCTGATGGCGGCGGCAGTCAGCGTCACCGATGCGGTGATCGCCTTTCCGATTGCCTACTACGTGGCGCGCTACGCCAGCGGTCCGATGCGCGCGTTCTTCTACCTCGGGGTCATGCTGCCGCTGTGGTCGAGCTACCTCGTGAAGGTCTACGCCTGGAAGCTGATCCTGGCCAAGGAGGGGGTGGTGAGCTGGATGTTCGCCGAACTGCACCTGACCTGGCTGCTCGAAGCCCTGCTGGGCATCCCGGTGATCGGCGGCAATTCGCTGTCGACCTCCTACGTCGGCACCTACCTGGTGTTCTGCTACGTCTGGCTGCCGTTCATGATCCTGCCGATCCAGGCGGCGCTGGAGCGCGTGCCGAAGACACTGATCGAAGCCTCCGCCGATCTGGGTGCGCCGCCGCGGGACACCTTCCGCAACGTCATCTTGCCCCTGGCGCTGCCCGGGGTGATCGCAGGCTCGATATTCACTTTCTCGCTGACGCTGGGCGATTACATCATCCCGCAGATCGTCGGCACCTCGCGCTATTTCATCGGCCAGGCTGTCTACCAGCACCAGGGCACGGCGGGAAACATTCCCTTGGCCGCCGCGATGTCGATCGTTCCGATCGTGATCATGGCCGTCTATCTCACCGTCGCCAAGCGCAAGGGGGCGTTCGATGCGCTCTAGGTCCGGTGCAGGCTGGGGTCTGAAAGCCGCCGCAGTCGCCGGTCTGTTGTTCCTGCACGTGCCGTTGCTGTTCATCCTCCTGTACGCCTTCACCACGGAGGACAAGTCCTACGCCTTTCCGCATCCGGGACTGACCATGAAGTGGTTCGCGGTTGCCTGGCAGCGCGTGGATGTCTGGCAGGCGCTGATCCTGTCGCTGAAGGTGGCCGCGGTGGCCACGGCGATAGCGATGGTGCTCGGCACACTGGCCGCCGCCGCCGTCCATCGCGGGCGGTTCTTCGGGCGGGAGACCATCTCGCTGCTGTTGATACTCCCGATCGCGCTGCCCGGCATCGTCACTGGCATCTCGCTGCGATCAGCGTTCAATCTCCTGGAGATCCCCTTCAGCTTCTGGACGATCGTGCTCGGGCACGCGACGTTCTGCATCGTGGTGGTCTACAACAACGTCATCGCGCGCTTTCGCAGGACGTCGGCGTCGCTGATCGAGGCATCCATGGATCTGGGCGCGGACGGATTCCAGACCTTCCGCTACATCGTGCTGCCGAACATCGCCACCGCGCTGCTCGCCGGCGGGATGCTCGCCTTCGCCCTGTCCTTCGACGAGGTGATCGTCACCACCTTCACGGCCGGGCAGAGCGCGACGCTGCCGATCTGGATGCTGGAGGAGCTGGTTCGGCCGCGGCAGCGCCCGGTGACCAACGTGGTTGCGGTGGCCGTCATCGCCGTCACGATGGTGCCCATACTTCTCGCCTTTTATCTTACCCGTGGCACGGAGACGACCGCCGGAGCCGGTAAATGACCACCAATCAATGGGGATTAGCAAAATGATCACAGACATGCTCATCAACGGTTCTTTGCAGCGCGGCACGGGCGGTGACTACGACGTTCTGAATCCGGCGACGGGCAAGCCGCTGGTGAAGGTGCCGCAGGCGAGCGCCGGCCAGATCGGTGAGGCCGTCGCCGCCGCGCAGGCCGCCTTCGCGGGCTGGTCGCGCACCACGCCGCAGGAACGCTCGATGGCCCTGCTGAAGCTGGCCGACAGGATCGAGGCCAATGCCGAGATGCTGGCGCGGCTGGAGTCGCAGAACTGCGGCAAGCCGTACGCGCGCGTGCTCGCCGACGAGCTCCCGGCAATCGTCGATGTCTTCCGCTATTTCGCCGGCGCCGTGCGCTGCATGACGGGCATGGCAGCCGACGAGTATCTACCGGGCTTCACGAGCATGATCCGCCGCGACCCGGTGGGCGTCGTCGGCTCCATCGCGCCATGGAATTACCCGCTTATGATGGCGGCTTGGAAGATCGCGCCGGCCGTTGGCGCGGGCAACACCATCGTGCTGAAGCCGTCCGAGCAGACGCCGCTGACGACGCTGAAGCTCGCCGAAATGGCCAACGAGCTCCTGCCGCCCGGGGTGTTGAACGTGATCACCGGTGTGGGCGATCCCGTGGGCACTGCGCTCATCAACCACCCCGGCGTGAGGATGATCTCGCTGACCGGCAGCATCGCCACGGGCTACAAGGTGCTGGAGGCGGCCTCCAAGAGCATCAAGCGCACCCACCTGGAGCTCGGCGGCAAGGCCCCGGTGATCGTCTTCGACGATGCCGATCTCGAGGAGGTGGTGCAGGGTGTTCGGGTGTTCGGCTATTACAACGCCGGCCAGGATTGCACGGCAGCGTGCCGCATCTACGCCGGCGAGAAGATCTACGAAAAGCTGGTGGCGGATCTCGGCAGCGCGGTGTCGACGATCAAGTTCGGGCAGCCCGAGGACGAGCAGTCCGAGATCGGACCGCTCATCAGCGCCCGCCAGCGCGAGCGCGTGGCGGGATTCGTCGAGCGCGCCAGCGCCCAGAAGCATATCGAGGTGGTCACCGGCGGGAAGGTCCCCGCGGGTGGCGGCTTTTTCTACGAACCCACGGTGGTGGCGGGGGCGACCCAGGACGACGAGATCGTGCGCAAGGAGGTCTTTGGCCCGGTCGTCTCCGTGACGCGTTTCAGCGGCGTCGAGCAGGCTATCGAGTGGGCCAACGACTCCGACTACGGGCTGGCCTCCTCGGTGTGGAGCCGCGACATCTCCAAGGCGATGCAGGTGGCTGCCCGGCTCCAATACGGTTGCACGTGGGTCAACACGCATTTCATGCTTTGCTCGGAGATGCCGCACGGCGGCTTCAAGCAATCCGGCTACGGCAAGGACCTGTCCATGTACGCGCTGGAGGATTACACCACCGTGCGCCACGTGATGGTGAAGCTGTAGGCCGGGGGCGGTATGCGCTGCCAGGCGGGACACGCGGAGGCGCGCGACGTCGAGGCGGCCGGGCGTTGGTGACGCTGACGGAACTTCCCCCGGGATTGCCCGTCCCCGCCGACGACGGGGCGTGCGAGCACCTGGTCGGGGCCCGGCTGCCGCCGGTGGCCTTGCCGTCCACGGCGGGCGGTTGCGTCGAGCTCTCACGGGCGGCCGGGACGGTGGTCGTATTCTGCTATCCGATGACCGGCCGGCCGGGCGTGCCGCTGCCGGCAGGATGGGAC